>DATJRY010000020.1 GCA_035504415.1 Candidatus Sulfotelmatobacter sp.
GGAGGTGGTGCGCGCCGCCGACCACGCGCTGCTCCAGCCGATGTTCGTGGCCAAGCTCGAGCCGGCCGGGACCGGCTTCGAGCCCAAGCTGCTGCGCACGATCCCGCGCGAGGCGGTCGCACCGCCGGTGCGTCCCTTCAAGTAGCGAAACCGCTAGTCGAACCGGAGTGCTCGCACGGACCCACGAAGCGAGCGCGTATGGTGAAGGCGTTGGTATTCGCGGCGTTGGCCGCGGTCGTTCCGGCCGCGGCCGTTGCGCAGGCTCGGCTGCCGATCTCGCAGCATCCGCCGGCCGGGATCACCGTCACCGGTCACGGCACGGTGACCGTGAGGGTGCAGCAGCTCTGGTTCGTCGCGTTGGTGCGCGGGACCGCCGACGAGCAGTCGATTCGCGCCGCGCTCGAGGCCGCCGGCATCGATAACGTCTCGATCGGCAGCGAAGGTTCGGCCGTCTTTCCGAACGCGCCGACGGCGGTGCGCGGGATGATCCACGACGTCTCGCCGCTGCGGCTCGATCAGGTGCGGGCGGCCGCGGCCGACTTCGTGCGCACGCACCCGGGGACGACCATCGACAACATCCGCTTCACCCCGCCGCTGGTCGGGTGTGCGACGAACTTCGAACAGCCCGCTCGCGAGAACGCGATGGCGGACGCGCGCCGCAAAGCCGAGGCACTCGCCGCCGCGAGCCAGGTCAGCCTCGGCGCCATCGTCGCCGTCGACGAGAGCGGCGGCTGTCCGACCATCGACCCCGGGAGCGTGATGAGCGCCGGCCAGACGAACTTCAACCTAACCACGCTCACGGCCGCGGTCAACGTCACCGAGACGGTGACCTACGCGATCCGCTGACGGCGCGGGCTAGGGCTTCGGCGCGCGGCTCGCGGTGAAGTAGTAGTCGGCCAGCCGGAAGCCCGCGCTCTCGAGCGCCGCTCGCTCGCGGCCGGCGACGGTCTCGATCGCGGCGCAGACGCGCTTGCCGGTCGCCTCGGCGCGGTCGGCCGCGGCGGCCAACACCACCGACGCATAGCCGTGGCCGCGGTGCGGCGGATAGACGACCAGGCGCAGCTCGGTCCAGTGCGCGTCGAGCGCCTCGCTCAGGACCAGCGCGACGCTCTCGCCGCCGATCTCGGCGACCTCGATCAGCGGCGCGCGGAAGGCCGGCGCGTGGTCGCGCTGCAGGTCGGGCAGCGTCAAGCGATCGCGTTGCGAGGGCGGCCGGAACCCGACCTGTGCGACGCGCGCGGCGTCCATGCGGCGCACGAACGTCGCCCCGACCGGGCGGAGCACCAGGTCCATCGCGCTCACCGCACGGCGCGTCACCTCGTCGCCGCCGTAGAACCAGACGGTGCGCGCGGCGGTCGCGGCCAGCGCGTCGGCGAGCCGCCGTGGCGGATCCTCGCCCTGGGTGACGTCGAAGCGCACCAGGGTGTCGGCCGGCAGCAGCGAGCCGTCGGCGACGAAGGCGACGGCAACGGCGCGGGCACCGTCGCGGATCGCGACGCCGCGCGCGTGGGCGCGCACGAGCTTGGCGCGGGAGAGATCGGGCAGCTGATCCAGGTACATCGCAACCTCGGAAACGACGGAGCGCGCCGCGAGCTTCCTCGCGACGCGCTCCGTCTCCGTGATGATCAGGGACTCAGGCGGCCTTTTTGCGGCGCGTCGTCTTGCGGCGCGTGGCCTTCCGGCGCGTGGCCTTGCGCACGACCTTCTTGGCGCCCTTGCGGGACGCGCTCTTCTTGCTCGTGCTCTTGCGGGTCGACGACTTCTTGCGAGGAGCCGCCTTACGCGTGGACTTCTTGCGGGTGGTCTTCTTGCGGCTCGTGCTCTTGCGAGCCGAGGTCTTGCGGGCCGCCTTCTTCCGGGTGGTCTTCTTGCGCGCGGTCGCCTTACGCGGAGCCGCCTTGCGGGCAGCCTTCTTGCGCGGCGCAGCTTTGCGCGTTGATTTCTTGCGCGTTTTCTTCTTCGGCGCAGCCGTGGTATCGGCCATTGATCGTGACCGTGTCCTTTCTTGCGCCCGCGGTCACCCGACGGGCGCGCGGAGACCGGCGGATACGCCGCCGGCGGGAGTTGCCTACCTTATACCATTCATCGGCGATTCGTGCAACTTTTAGCAGGAGCTCCGCCCGGTGACGTCGTTGCGGCCGTGTGCCGCGCAACGTCGCCGGACGCCGTCGCGCGGGGTACAGGAACCTTGCTGCGGATGTCGCAACGGCCGGGTTCATGAAAAGACGTATGTCGGCGCTCGGGTGCGCCCTCGCGTGCGTCGCCGTCGCTCTAGCGCCGCTTTCGGCGCGCGCCGACACGACGGAGGCCGCCGCCCTCAACGCCGGATTACTCGAATCCGCCAACGCCGCGCTGGAACGCGCGATGCTCGACGAGCACCCGACGGTCGCGCAAGCGAACCCCGTCGGCAGCCCGCAGCAACCACTGCGCAAGCCGTCTCTGCCGCAAGGCCTTACCTATAACGTCGACGTTTCAGCGGCGTTCCCGGAAGGCCGGCTCGGCTACAACGCCGGCGACCCGGGCGGGATGGACGCGGGCATCGGCTACGCGTTCTCGCGGACCAATCGCCTGCAGCTGGGCTACTACGAGATCCAGCAAGTCCCGGTCGGCTTCAGCAACGTCAACGTGCCGCTGTACCTCCAAGGCTACACCGGCCCGGGCACCAATCTGCCCGGCGCGTCGCTCGGCAACGCCAACACCGGACTGGTCGACGTCACGACGAAAGACAAGATATTCACCGCCGTCGATCAGAACTTGATCATGGCCGGACCGCTCCCGATTGTGATCTCGCCCACGTACCTGGCGCACTGGGCGTCGATCGGCGGGCTCGGTCAGAGCGACGTCGAGACCGTCGAATACGACGGCTACCCGACCACGCTGCACCTGCGCACCGAGCAAGAGTGGCTGTTGCCGCTCACCATCCCGTTCCTCTCCACGCCGCGCATGTTCGGGACGATCACCGGCGCGGCGCAGTGGCTGGTCCACCCGGCGGGCGTGAACCAGACGAACCATCCGCAATTCTTCGGATTGCTCTATCTCGAGTACCGCGCCAGCCCCAAGACGACGATCTTCTTCCAGCCCTCGCGGCTGGTGCAGTACGACCCCGTCGATCCGTATCCGCAGTACACGCCGACCTTCGTGTTCGGCCTCTCGCACCGGTTCACGCCGTGGCTCTACACGCAGTGGACGTGGCTCGAAGGCGGCGCGTCGAACACCGGGCAGTGGGGCATCACCAGCCTGACCTGCCAACGGTTGCCCTGTACGCCGAGCCTCGTCGCGCCGACGATCGCCGGCCTCCACGCCGCCGAGATCCAGCTCCAGCTGGGCATCGGCTCTCCCACGGTAATTCCGCTGTGATGCATCATCTCCGTGTCGCCGCCGTGCTCGCGGCCGTGGCCGTCCTCGCCGCCTGTTCCGGCGGCGGCGGCGGCAAGAGCACCACCAACGCGCTGCTGCCGCCGGCCCACGTCGGCTCGACGGCCAGCGGCACCGTGACCATCGCCGGCGTCGGCGACAGTTTGACCGCCGGCGAACAGTCGGACGGTACGATGGGCGCCGATCTCCCGATCATCGAGGCGACCTCGCCGCTCGGCCAGATCGGTCCGGTGCAGCGCACGCAGGAGCACGGCTTCTTCGCGCTGCTCTGGGAACAGGCCAACGGCGTCGACATCACGACGATGAGCAACCCGGCGACCTCGCCGTTGCCGCTGCTCACGCCGCCGGGACTGGGCTCGATCCTCGCGCCGACGGCGGCGGGATTCCCCTACAGCGGCATCACCACGCCGTGCGACGCGCACCAGATCGCGGCCAACACGTTCAGCACCGCGCTCTCGCTGCGCGAGAACCCCGCGCTCAACCCGTGGGACGTCGGGATCCCGGGCCAGACGACGCACGAAGCGCTCTACATGGTCGGCCCGACCGGAAACTGCAGCGTCAACGCGTCGAACTCGCCGGCGTCGTTCGTCGACCTCAACGCGCTGGTCAACGGTGAGAGCCAGATCTTCTGGCCGATCCTCGCCGGCTTCGGCCAGGGCGTCACCCAGGTCGAGGCGGCGGCCTCGCTGCACGCGCAGCTGGCCACCGTGTGGCTGGGCAGCAACGACCTGCTCAAGTTCGCGCTCTCGGACGGCGCGGCCCCGGTCACCGCGCCGGCGTCGATCCAGGCCGACATCACCGCGATCATCAAGCAGCTCCAAGCCGCGGGCTCGAAGGTCGCCGTCGCCAACCTGGTCGACGTGATGGGCGCGGCGACGTTCATCCCGGTGACGCCCAGCAATCCCTCGCAGCTGAGCTATCAGAACGAGCTCGCGCTGTTCATCCTGCGCGGGATCGAAGAAGAGAACCCGACCATCCCGGCCTCCGTCGCGCAAGGGATCGCGAACCAGTACGCGACCGCGTACGCGCAGCAAGAGATCGCGCAGACCGGCTTGGGCAACGCGGGCTACTTCACCATCAACGCGTTGTTCGCGACGCTGCAGACGGCGCTGACCCAGATCCAAACCCAGGCGACGCCGGTCGCGCCGACGATTCCCGCCGGCGACGTCGTTCCCGACGCGGTGGCGACCGAGGTGGAGACCCTCAACACGGCCTACAACGCGTCGATCGCCGCCGCCGCCTCGGCGACGGACGCCGCACTGGTCGACATGCACACCGCGTTCGTCCAGATCGAGCAGGCCGGCGGCCTGCCGGTCAATCCGCCGGCCTGCTGCTCGCTGATCTACGGCGGCGGATTCTTCAGTCTGGACGGCTTGCATCCGTCGAACACGGGCTACGCCGTGCTGGCGAACCTGTTCATCGACAAGATCGACTCGGCGTACGGGATGTCGATCCCCGAGGTCAACGTCTCGACCATCTACGCCACCGACCCGTACGCGCCGGGCAACGGCGTGTCGGGTTCCGCGCACCTCCGAAAGACGGTGAAATGACGATAGCACGTACGCAGCTGATCGCTGCTGCTTGCGCCGCCGGCGTCGCGCTCTTGGGCGCGGCGCCGACCAGCGGGCCGGCGGCGGCGTTCCTCGACGCGTGGGGCAAGATCCAGAGCTACACGTGCAACTTCAAGGTCCACGAGACGAAGGGCACGGACACTCAGGACCGCACCTATCACTACGCGTATCTCAAGCCGCACTACGCGCGCATCGACATCACCGGCGGTCCGGGCCGCGGCGGCGGCGCCGTCTGGACCGGCGGCGACACGGTCAGCGGGCATCAGGGCGGTTTTCTCAGCGGCATCCACTTGACGGTCGGCATCCACGACGGCCGCGCGGTCGATCTGCGCGGCGGCACGATCACCGACGGCTCGTTTCAGAACATGGCCGACGACGTCACCGCGGCCAGCTCGCTCACGCTCGGCACGGCGAGCTACCAAGGTGCGACCGTCGACACGGTGACGTTCCCGTACACCGATGCGAACGGCGCGACGAAGCGCACGATCTTCCTCTCGCAGACGACGCACCTGCCGGTGCGCCGGCTGACCTACTGCGGCGAGGCGGTCTGCATCGACGAGGCCTTCACCGACGTCAATCCCGACGCCAAGCTGACCCCGCAGAACTTCTGATGCAGGCCACCGTGGACGGCCGCCGGATCGGCTACGACGATTCCGGCGGTCGCGGCACGCCGCTGGTGCTGCTGCACGGCTTCCCGCTCGATCGCACCGTCTGGGACGACGTCGCCGGCGCGCTGGCCGGCACGCGCGTCGTGCGGATCGACGTGCGCGGCTGCGGCGAATCGGAGCCCAGCGAGGGTCCGGCGCTGATGGAACAACTGGCGGGCGACGTCGCCGCGCTGCTCGACCGGCTCGACGTCGAGCGCGCGGCGCTGGTCGGCCACTCGATCGGCGGCTACGTCATGATGGCGTTCTTCCGCATGTACGCCGAACGCGTGGCGGGGCTCTCGCTGGTCGCCAGCCACGTCGCCGCCGACGCCGCCGGCAGCGCGGCCGCCACGTCGAGCGCCGAGCAGCGCACGCTCGCGAGCGGACGCGATGCGCTCGCGCGCGAGCTCGAGACGGGCGGCACGATGGAGCCCGCGATCGCGAGCTATCTGCCGCGCTATCTCGCGCCGCCGCGCTACGAGCGGCAGCCGGAGCTGGTCGAACGGCTACGCGCCCTGATGGCGCGCCAGAACCCGGCCGGCTGCGCGCAGCTCGTGCGCGGTATGCAGGCGCGGGTGAGCGGCGAGGATCTGCTCGCCGACGTCGACGTTCCCGCGCTGGTCATCGCGGGCGCGCAGGACTACTACCTGACCACGGCCACGCTGCGGGGCCTGGCCGACGCGATGGGTGCCGACTACGTCGAGCTCGACGGCGTCGGGCACGTCCCGATGATGGAGGCGCCGGCACCGACGGGGGACGCGCTGGCGGCGTTCGCGCAGCGCGTCCGCGGCTGAGCTATGACGAGCCGGTCTTGAAGCTCGCGAACGACTTGTTCTCGCACGTCGACGCCGTGTTGTAGAGCGAGACGTCGTACTCGGTGTTCGCGGTGAGCGTCACGGAGAGCGTTCCCATCAGGTACGTCGTGTTCGCCGGCGCTCCGGAAGGCGGCGAGGTCGCCGCGAGCGTGACGGCCGCGACCTCGGCCCCGGTGCTGGCGTTCTCGATGATCAACTGGTATCCCGACGGCGTCTCGGCGGGTCCGCTGGTGCTCGGCGAGACCGACATCTCGACCGAGCTGATCGTGGTCGAGACGGTCTGGTCGCCGCTCGCCGGCGAGACGAGCGCCGGCGTGAAGCCTTGGCATGCGGTGGTGCTGATCGACTGCGTCCCGTAGTCGAGGCCCGCGCCGCCGCAGCCGGCCAGGGCCAGCGCGGCACCGACCAGGACGGCACTGCGCGTGAAAACTGAGCTGATACGCAAGCGGGCGTTCTCCGGGAAAAGTGGTGGTAGCGTCCGTACCCGCTACGTCACCGGAGCCCCTTTCGGTTCCGCAGGCCGGAGAGACGGAACGCTCGCCGTCCCTCCGGCCGCGGCCACTACACGCCGGTCGGGTTGCGCTCGGGGACGAACTCGAAGCGCTCGTGCTTCGCGGTGAAGGTCCCCAAGCCGACGGTCGCCGTCCGCAGCTCGGTGGCATACCGCCCGAGCTCCGCTTGCGGGACCAGCGCCAGCACGCGGTCCCAGCCCGGTTTCTCGCCCGGCTCGAAGCCGAGGATCTGGCCGCGCTTGGCCGTCAGCTGCGCGACCGCACCGGACAGCGACGCGGAGGGAACCTGCGTTTCGACGCGGGCGAGCGGTTCGAGCACCTGCGTGCCGAGCTTCTCGAGCGCATCGCGCACGGCCATCCCCGCCGCGATCTTGAACGAGGCTTCGCTCGAATCGACGCTGTGGAAGGAGCCGTCGAACAGCGTGACGTGCAGGTCGGTGACGGGATACCCGTGCGGGCCGCCGCTCGCGAGCGCTTCGCGCACGCCTTTCTCGACCGCGGGGAAGAACTGCCGCGGCACCACGCCGCCGACGATCTTCTCCTCGAAGGTCACGCCGCTGCCGCGCGCGCGCGGCTCGAAGCGCAGCTTGACGTCGGCGAACTGGCCGTGGCCGCCGGTTTGGTGCTTGTAGCGCGCGTGCACCTCGGTGCCGCCGCGAATCGTCTCGCGATAGGCGACCGCCGGCGGGTTGGTCTTGACGTCGACGTTGTACTTGCGCGCCAGCCGCTCCGTCGCGGTCGCGACGTGCACTTCCCCGTTGCCCAGCAGTTGCAGCTCGTTGGTGAACTCGGCGCGCCCCACGCGCAGCGCCGGGTCCTCGTCGATGAGCCGCGCCAGCGCTTGCGAGAGCTTCGCTTCGTCGAGCCGCTGCGCCGGCGCGATCGCGACCGCGAACGACGGCTCGGCGAGGGGGACGGTCGGCATCAGCACGCCGGCGTTGGGCGAGCTCAGCGTGTCGCCGGTGCCGACGTTCTCCAGCCGCGCCAACGCGACGATCGAGCCCGGGCCGGCCGCGGTGACCGGCTCTTGCCGCTTGCCGAACAGCCGCACGATCCCGCTCAAGCGGACCGTCGCGTTGCCGCGCGAGGCGTCGACCAGCGCGCTCTGCGCGGTGATCGTGCCGCTGAACACGCGCACGACGGAGAGCTTTCCCTGCTGCGGGTGGTTGATGGTCTTGCACACCTGCGCGACGACGGGCGCGTCGGCGCGCGGCTCGACCACGCGGCCGTCGACGTCGTGGCGCGGCTCGGTCTGCGGCGAGGGAAACAGGCGCGCGACGGCGTCGACCAGCGGTGCGACGCCGACGTTCTCCTGCGCGCTGCCGACCAGCACCGGAACGATCTGATCGTGCGAGCAGTCCTCGCACAGGTCGCGATCGATCTCGTCCTGCGGCGGTTCTTTCCCGTCGAGCAGCTCTTCCATCAGCGCGTCGTCGAAATCGGCCAGCGCTTCGAGCAGCGTCGTGCGCTGCGCTTCGACCAGGTCGTGCATTTGCGCCGGGACGTCGATCTCCGAGACGCGCGCGTCGCCGTCGAGATAGGCTTTGCGGGTGGCGAGATCGACGTAGCCGCCGAACTTCTCGCCGCCGCCCAGCGGCAGGTGGGTCGCGACGACGTGCGGTCCGTACGCGGCGCGCAGCGCCGCCAGCGTGCCCGCGAAGTCGGCGCCCGGCCGATCGGCCTTGTTGACGAAAAAGAGATGCGGCATCTTCCGCATCTCCAAGTAGTCTACGATCGCGGCGGTCTGCGCCACGCGGTCGGGGTCGGCATCGAGCACGACCACCGCCGCGTCGACCGCGGCCAGCACGGTCTTCGTCTCCCCGAAGAAGTCGACGAAGCCGGGCGTGTCGACCAGCGTCAGGTCGACGGGTCCGCATGCGGCGTGCGCGAAGCCGCAGCACACGGATTGGAGGTGGTCGATCGCTTCGGGCTCGCAGTCGGTGATCGTCGTCCCGTCGCGGACGGATCCCCTGCGGGGAATCGCCCCGCAATGTGCGAGCAGCGCTTCGACCAGCGTCGTCTTGCCCGCATGGTGCGGTCCGACGATGGCGATGTTCCTGAGGCGCGCGATGTCATCCATCGGCTGCCCTCCTGCACTCACAAAAGGTCCGCGGGGCTACGCGTCCCGGCGAGGTTCCTCCTGCGGGGAGCGTGGCCGCAGGACCAGATAGGCCAGCGCCGCGGGCAGCGGCGCCAGGGCGGCCAGGGTGAGCGCCGCGTCGGCGCCGGCGCGGGTGACCACGACCCCGATCAGGGCGACCCCCAGCGAGCCGATCCCGAAGGCCACCCCGTTCATCAGACCGAGCGCCGTCCCCAGGTGCCGGGGCAGCAGCTCCTGGGCCAGGGTGACCCCGGGCGCGTTCTGGACGGCCAGCAGCGCCGAGCCGATCAGCAGGGCCACCACCGCCGGCGCACCGTGGAGGGCCAGGCCGGCCAGCAACGGGGGCACCGAGAGGAGCAGCCCGAGCACCGCCACGCGGCGCGCGCCGAAGCGGTCGGCGCCGGCGCCGCCGGCGTAGAGCCCGAGCGCCGCCGCGATCAGGAAGGCGGTGACGATCGCGCCGCTGGCCGTCAGCGGCAGGCCGCGCGCGCTGAGCAAGTTCGGCAAGTAGAACGCGAACGCGGCGGCCGTCAGGTAGCGCAGCGCCGTGCTGGCGACCAGGAAGCCGATGGCGACGTGGTCGACCTGCCCGAACGAGAAGCGGGCGGTGTGGCGCGGCGCGACCGCGTCGGCGTCGCGGGCGAAGGCCGGCATCAGCGCCGCCACGCCGAGCGCGGCGAGCACGCCCGGCACCGCCATCGCGACCGCCGCGCCGCCGCCGGCGTGCGCCAGCAGCACGGCCGCGACGATCGGGCCGATCCCGTAGCCGACCTGGCCGCCGATCTGGTAGATCGAGATCGCCGAGGCCCGCCGCGTCCCGCCCAGCAGCGCCGAATAGCGGCCCGCCTCGGGGTGCATGACGGCCGAGCCGAGGCCGCCCAGCACGACGCACGCCACCAGCACCGCCATCGACGCCGTCGCCGCGGCGGCCGAGACGGCGACCGCCGTCAGCGCGACCGACGCCGGCAAGAACCACCACCGCCCGCGACGGTCGCTGTACGCGCCGACCAGCGGCTGGGCGACGGAGCTGGTCAGATACCAGGCGAAGGCGAGCGCGCCCTGACACCACGCCGGTAAGCCGGCGCGCGCGACGTCGTAGAAGAGCACGAACGGCAACACGCCCGAGTACAGGTCGCTCGCGCCGTGGGCGAACGCCATCAACGAGACGCCGCGCAGGTCCCAGCGGCGGGTCAGCGAGGCGGTTGACATTGCGTTGCCTTTCGGCAGGGCCGATTCGCGGCCTTCGGACCATTCGGCCACGCACGCGGCGCGCGTGACAAGGAGTTGCGTGCCTGCCCGCTGAGAATCGAGGCGCAGGAATGTTGTTGCGCTCGACCGCTTACGGTCGCATCGGTGTGCTCCTGCTGCTCGTCGTCGCCGTGGCGGCGTGGCTGTTGCCGCCGTACTACACGGGGCTGATCGCGCTGGTCGGGCTCTACAGCCTGGTGACGATCGGGCTCAACCTGTTCATGGGCTACGCCGGACAGGTCTCGCTCGGACAGGCCGCGTTCTTCGGCATCGGCGCGTACGGCTCGGCGGTGCTGGCCACGCGCTACGGCGTCTCGCCGTGGATCGGCACCATCGTCGGGGCGATCCTCGCGGCGGTCGTCGCCTACGCGCTCAGCTTCGTCGCGTTGCGCCTGCGCGAAAACTTGCTGGCGCTCGCGACGCTCGCGCTGGGGATCGTCATCGGCGTCGTCTTCAGTCAGTGGGACTATCTCGGGGGCACCTCGGGGATCAAAGGCATCCCCGGCTTCGCGCTCGGCCCGCACCTCTTCGGACTGCGCGACTATGCGGTGCTGGCGTTCGCGGTGCTCGCGATCGGCGTCTGGTTCGCCGGCAATCTCGTGCGTTCGAGCTTCGGGCGCGCGCTGATCGCGGTCTCCGCGGGCGAGCTGGGCGCGCAAGCGCTGGGCGTGGACGCGGAACGGCTGCGCCGCCAGACGTTCGTGCTCTCCGCCGTCTACGCCGGCGTCGCCGGCGGCATCTACGCCTCGTACCAGTCGTACATCGATCCGACGCAGTTCGGCTTTCTGCTCTCGGTACAGTTCGTGCTGATGTCGGTGATCGGCGGGATCCGCTCGCTGTGGGGCGCGGTGATCGGCGCCGCCGTCGTCGTCGCGCTCGGCCAAGTGCTGCAGGCCGTCGTCCCGCTGGTGCTGCCCAGCGCGCGCGGCGACTTCCAGCAGTTCTTCCTCGGAATCATCTTGGTCGCGATGCTGATCCTTTTGCCGCGCGGTATCGCCGGCCGCCTCGCGGAAGGCCGGGCCTGAGTGCTGCTGTCCTCGATCTGGCAATACGTGCTGGCCGGCGTCGTCGTCGGCGCGATCTACGCGCTGGTCGCGGCCGGCTTCGTGCTGATCTATCAGGTGACCGGGATCATCAATTTCGCGCAGGGCGAGTTCACCATGATCGGCGCGATGACGGCGGCCTCGCTGGCCGCGGCCGGGATGCCGTTGCCGCTGGCCGCGCTGCTGGCCGTGCTGGCCGCCGCCGTGGTCGGCGCGCTCTGCTATCTGCTGGCGATTCGACCGGCGGCGAAGGCGACCGGGGTGACGCTGATCTTCATCACGCTCGGTCTCGACGTCGCGATACGCGGTGCCGGCCTGTTCGTCTGGGGCACCAACCCGCTCAGCTTGAACGCGTTCAGCAGCGGGACGGCGATCACCATCTTCGGCGGCGTGTTGCCGCCGCAAGCGCCGTGGGTGCTCGCGACCGACCTCGTCGTGTTCGCGGGGCTGTACCTGTTCTTCCGGCACACCTACGCGGGGACGGCGGTGCGCGCGGCGGTCGCGAACCCGCCGATCGCTTCGACCTTCGGCATCCCGCTGCGCGCGTTCGCGTTCTGGAGCTTCGTCGTCGCGGCGGCGATCGGCGGACTGGGCGGCGTGGTCATCGCGCCGATCCAGAGCCCGACCTTCGACATGGGACTCAACCTGGGCTTGGCCGGCTTCGTCGCCGCGGTGCTGGGCGGACTGGACAGCCTGCCGGGCGCGTTGCTGGGCGGTTTCGTGCTCGGCATCGTCGAGAACGTCGCCGGCGGTTTGCTCTCGACCGGATGGGAAGAAGGCATCGGCTTTCTGATCCTGGTGATCGTGCTCGTGCTGCGACCGCAGGGGCTGCTCGGACGAGCGGCGCGCCGCGCGTGACGGCCGGCGCGCCCGCGTCGACCGCGACGCTCGCGGTGCGCGGCGTGACGATGCGCTTCGGCGGCGTCGTCGCGGTCGACGACGTCGCCTTTACCGCGCGCGGCGGCGAAGTGCTGGGCGTCATGGGGCCCAACGGCGCCGGCAAGACGACGCTCTTCAACGTCATCAGCGGCGTGCAGCGCCCGACCGCCGGCAGCGTGGAGCTCGACGGCACGGTGCTGACGGGGATGAGCGTCGACCGCGTCGCCGGCCACGGCGTGACGCGTACGTTCCAAACGCCGGTGATGTTCTGGGGGCTGACGGTGCGCGAGAGCGTCGCCGTCGCGCTGGCCGCGCGCGAGACGGGCCGCGTCTATCCGCCGCCGCCGGTGCACGGGCTGGTGCCCAGCGGGCTGGGTTTGCCCGGACGGCGCGCGCGCGACGAAGCGTTGCGCGAACAGGCCGATGCGCTGCTGGCCGCGGCCGGGATCGCACACATGGGCGATCGCGTCACCGAGTCGCTGGCGTTCGGCGAAGAGCGGCTGCTGGAGATGACGCGCGCGCTGGCGATGGGCCCGCGCGTGCTGCTGCTCGACGAGCCGCTCTCCGGGCTCAACCCCGACGAGATCGCCGACGTCATCCGCGCCGTGCGTGCCGCGCGGGCCGACGGCATCGCGGTGCTGCTGGTCGAGCACGCGGTGGGCGAGCTGCTCGGCGTGGCCGACCGCGTCGTCGTGCTCGACCACGGGCGCACGATCGCGCAGGGCGACCCCAAGGCGATCGCGGCCGATCCGGTGGTGATCGACGCCTACCTCGGAGACGAGCTCGAATGAACGACGACGCGCCGGTCCTGCAGGTCGAGAACGTCTCGACGACGCGCGGGCGCGTGCAGGTGCTGTGGGACGTCAGCCTGCAGGTCGGCCGCGGCGAGACGGTCGCGCTGGTCGGTCCCAACGGCGCCGGCAAGACGACGCTGGTCGGCTCGATCACCGGCTTGATCCCGCCGTTCGCCGGCAGCGTGCGCGTGCGCGGCGAGGACGTCACGGGCAACGCGCCGCGGGCGATGGCGAAACGGCGCGTCGCCCTGGTGCCGGAGCGGCGCGGAATCTTCGCGCCGCTGACGGTGCGCGAGAACCTGATGCTAGGCGCGTATTCGCGGCGCGCGTCGCGGGCGGAGCTGGCGGCCGACGTGGCCGACGTGCTCGAGCTGTTTCCCGCGCTGCGGCGCTACATCGACGCGCTGGCCGGTTCGCTCTCGGGCGGCGAGCAGCAGATGGTCGCGATCGGCCGCGCGCTGATGGCGAAGCCGGAGCTGCTGCTGCTCGACGAGCCGAGCCTCGGTCTCGCGCCCAAAGTGCGCGCGGAGAACTTCGGCGCGCTCGCGCGACTCGCCGAGCGCGGCGTCACGATCCTGCTCGTCGAGCAGAATTTGCGACTGGCCGCCAAGATCTGTTCGCGCGCGTACATGATGCAGCGTGGCCGCGTCGTCGGCACCGAATCGTCGGACGAGCTGGCGCGCTCGGCCCGGCGCGTCTACCTGGAGTTGTAGGAGGAAATAGCATGCGTTCGTCCCTTCGTCTCGCCGCGGGCGCACTCGGTCTCGCGCTGATCTGCTCGGTCGCACCGAGCCGGCCCGTCGCCGCGGCCGGTGAACCGTACGTCATCGGCGCCATCCTCTCCGAGAGCGGGCCGGGTGCGACGCTCGGGCGCCCCGAGGCGGACAGCATGCAGCTGGCCGTCGACGACATCAACAAGGCGGGCGGGATCGCGGGCCGCCAGATCAAGCTGACGATCCTCGACGATCAGTCCGACGCGACGACGGCGGTCAACGACTTCCGCAAGCTCGAGGACGATCACCCGATCGCGATCTTCGGTACGCCGCTCACGCCCACGTCGCTCGCGCTCGTCGACGAGGCGCAAAAGGCGCAGATCCCGCTGGTGTCGTTCGCATCGAGCGCGAGCGTCGTCACGCCGGTCGACCAGCACAAGTGGATCTTCAAGATCCCGATCAACGACACCGAAGTCGCCAAAGCGATGCAGGCCTACATGAAGAAGCACGGCCAGACCAAGGTCTCGTTCATCTACCGCAACGACGACTACGGCAAGACCGGGCGCGCGCACTTCCTGGAGGCCGGGAAGGCCGAGGGCTTCACCGAGGTCTCGAGCGACGCGATCGACGCGACCGCCGGCGACGCGACGACGCAGCTCACGCACGTCAAGGCCGCCAACCCGCAGGCGCTGATCTGCTGGACGACGCTGCCGTCGGCCAACGTCATCCTGCGCGGCTTCCGCGAGCTGGGCTTGACGATGCCGCTCTACTACTCCGACGGCGCCGCGACGGGCGTGTTCCCCAAGCAGGCGGGGCCGGCGATCGACGGGACGTACATCGCGACGATGAAGGTCAACGTCGCCGACCAGCTGCCCGAGGGCGACCCCACGAAGAGGCCGCTCGACCACTACATCGCCGCGTTCGACGCCGGGTATCCGAAGGACGCGCCGGTCAGCATCTTCGGCACCTGGGGCTACGACGGCGTCGGCTTCCTCAAGGCCGCGCTCGAGAAGCTGAACGGCAAGAACGTCACGGCGGCGACGCTGCGCGACCAGTTCGAGCACACGACCTTCGTCGGCGTCTCGGGGACGTTCCGCTTCTCGCCCAGCCAGCACTACGGACTCTCCGAGAGCGACGTGCTCGTCTCGCAGATCCAGCACGGCAAGTTCACCATCGTTCATTAGTGGGTTCGCCTTTCGGCGAACCCGTCGCGTTCGGGCTTCGCCCGAGCCGCCGGAGGTACGGTATGACCCAAGCCGAGCGGGAGCGTGCGTACCGCGCGTTCTCCCTCGCGCGGGCACTCGACGAACGGATGTGGCGGCTCGCGCGCGCGGGCCGTGCCCACTTCGCCGTGCCGTGCAGCGGCCACGAAGCGATCGGCATCGGCTACGCGCTGGCGCTGCAGCCGGGGCTGGATTGGCTCTCGCCGCACTACCGCGACCTGGCCGCGCTGCTCGTGCTCGGCATGCAGCCGCGCGAGGTGATGCTGTGCTTTTTCTCGCGCCCGTCCGATCCGAACGCGCGCGGGCGCCAGCCGTACGCGCACTTCGGCTCGCGGCGGCTGCACGTGCTCTCGCAGCAAGGACCGCAGCCCAACCACTGCACGCACGGCGTCGGCTGCGCCTGGGCCTCAAAGCTGCTGGGCGACGGCAGCGTTTCGGTGGTGGCGTTCGGTGACGGCGGGGCGCAGAAAGGCGAGGTCCACGAGTCGATGAACCTGGCCGTCGTCCACCGCTTGCCGGTCGTGTTCGTGATCCATCGCAACGGCTGGACGCAGTCGGTCAAGCGCGCCGACGAGTACGCGACCGAGACGCTGGTCGAGCGCGCCGCCGGCTACGGGATGCCGGGGCACGCGGTGGACGGCATGGACCTCGAGGCGATGTTCGCCGCGGCCGGCACCGCCGTCGCGCGCGCCCGCGCCGGCGAAGGCCCCTCGCTGATCGACGCCGCCTGCGTGCGTTTTCTTCCCAACACCTCGAACGACGACGACACGCGCTACCGCGATCCGGCCGAGGTCAGCGCCGCGCGCGCCACGCTCGACCCGCTCGTGCGCGCACGCGCGCTGGTCGACCCCGCGTTCGCCGACCGTGCCGACGCCGAGGCCGCGGCGGCGGCCGACGACGCCGCCGAGTGGGCGGAGGCCCAGCCGCTCGGCGATCCGGCCACCGTCGCGGAGCACGCCTATGCGTGAGCTGACGATCATCGAGGCCGTGCGCGAAGCGCTCGGCGAGGAGATGGCGCGCGACGAGCGCGTGGTCGTGTTCGGCGAGGACGTGGGCAAGCTGGGCGGCGTCTTCCGCGCCACCGACGGGCTGTACGAGCGTTTCGGTGCCGAGCGCGTCATCGACATGCCGATGTCGGAGACCGCCATCGCGGGCATCGCGGTCGGCATGGCGATGCGCGGGCTGCGTCCGGTCGCCGAGATCCAATTCGCCGACTTCATCCACGCGTGCATGGACCATCTGGTCGGCGAAGCGGCGAAGATCCGGTGGCGTACCGGCGGCGACTGGTCGGTGCCGATGGTGATGCGCACCGCCTACGGCGGCGGCTTCCGCGGCGGGCCGTACCACTCGCAGAGCGTGGAGGCGTACTACGCGCACGCGCCGGGGCTCAAGGTCGTCGCGCCCGCGACGCCGGCCGACGCCAAGGGACTGCTGCTGGCGGCGATCCGCGATCCCGACCCGGTGCTGGTGCTCGAGCACAAGCGCACGTACCGCGCCATCCGCGGCCCGGTGCCCGACGGCGATTACGTCGTGCCGATCGGCGTCGCGCACGTCGCGCGCGAAGGGCGCGACGCGACGATCTTGGCCTACGGGATGATGCTGCACGAATCGCTGGCCGCGGCGGAGACGCTGGCCGCCGAAGGGATCGACGTCGAGGTCGTCGACTTGCGCACGCTGCTTCCGCTCGACCGCGAGACGATTCTCACCTCGCTGCGCAAGACGCGGCGGCTGTGCGTCGTCCACGAGGACACGCTCACGATGGGGTTGGGCGCGGAGCTGTGCGCGATCGCGGCCGAGGCCGACGTGCTCGACGTCCCGCCGGTGCGGGTCGCGATGCCCGACATCCCCGGCATCCCGGTCGACGACGTCCTCGAGGACGCGGTGCTGCCCAACCGGCAGACGGTCCACGCGGCGGTGGTGCGGCTGATGGACGCGCGGCCGTCGCGCGCGAGCGCGCGCGCCGCCTACGATCCCGGCATTCCGCAAGCGTCCAGCACGATCGAAGTCGCGCTCCCCGAGGAGCATCTGCGCCGCGCCGTCGACGCGTTGGTCGACGCCTGCCGCGCGTTCCCGCGCCTCAACGCGACGTTCTCGTGGACCGGGATCGTCGAGCACGACGAGGTGATCGTCGACCTCGATCTGGGGCCGACGGCGCCGGCGCGCGGCGGCGGCACGATCACGCTGATCGACTACGGAGCGTCCGGGGCCGATCTCGCGGTGCCGTTCGTTCGCCCCGGCCAAACCGCCGCGGTTCGGATCGGCGCGGTGCGCGGCGGACGGGCTTTCGTGACGTGCGCGGTCGATCACCGCGCGGTCGACGGCGCGCTCGTCGGCCGATTCCTCGCTGCGTTCAAGGCGGCGCTCGAGCGCCGTCGATCTCCGGAGGCCGTTCGTGCAGGTTGAGTTCCCGCGTCTCGCCGACACGCTCGTCGAGGGCGTCGTCTCCGCGTGGTACAAGCGGCCGGGCGAGAACGTGCGCAAGGGCGAGCCGTTGTTCGCGGTCGAGACGGACAAGGTCAACACCGACGTCGAGTCGCCGTATACCGGCGTGCTGGCCGAGATCCTGGTCGCCGAAGGCGAACATGCCGAGGTCGGTCAGGTGCTGGCGCGCGTCACCGCGCCGGGCGAGTCGGCCGCGAGCGGGGCAACGAGCGCGCCGATGACGCCCGCGACGCCCCCCTCGGCGCCGCCGGTCGCGAGCGCGAACGGGCTCTCGCCGATCCGCCGCCGCATCGCCGAGCGGATGACCGAAGCGCGCGCGACGATCGCGCAGGGCTCGTGCGCGCGACTGGTCGACCTGCGCGGCATCGACCGGCACGGCGTCACCTGGACGGCGTTCTTCGTGCGCGCCCTGGCGCGCGCGCTGGACGCCGACCGCATCGGGGTCGCGATCGAGATCCCGGACGGTCTGGTCGTGCCGGTGGTTCCCGATGCGCGGGACGCCTCGCTGCACGATCTGGGCGTGCGCATCGCCGATCTGGGCCAGCGCGCGCGCAGCGGAACGCTGACGGCGCTCGACGTCGGCGGCGCGGCGGCCAGCGTGACCAACGTCGGCGCGACCGGGACGCTGCTGGCGTTTCCGCTGGTCGCGCCCGGCGAGCCGCTGATCCTGGCGCCCGGCGCAATCGTCGAGGGATCGTGTTGGTTGGCCCTGTGCTACGACCGGGCGAAGCTGGACGAGTACGAAGCCGACCGGCTCCTGGGCCGCGTCGTCGCGGAGTTGACCGGCGCGTAGATTTCTTCCGAGGCCTCCGGCGCCGCTTGCAGAAGAACGCCGCCACATCATCCGTCCCGGAGGTCTTTTTGCGATGCGTATGACCGACGCGCGTCTTGGCGCGCTAACGCTGGGTGTGGGCCTGCTGTTCACGGCGGCGGCGCCGCCCCGCGTGGTGGCCGCGGCCGGAACGCCGTACCTGATCGGCGCGGCGGTCTCAGAGAGCGGTCCGGGCGCGTCGCTCGGGCGGCCCGAGGCCGACAGCATCCAAATGGCGGTCGACGAGATCAACGCCGCCGGCGGCGTCGACGGCCATCCGCTCAAGGTCACCATCCTCGACGACCAGTCGGATCCGACCACGGCCGTCAACGAGGTGCGCCAGCTGCTCGGGCAGCACGTGATCGCGATCATCGGCTCGTCGCTGACGCAGACCTCGATGGCGATGGTCAAGGACGTGCAGGACGCCGGGATTCCGATGATCTCGCTGGCGTCGAGCGCGCAGATCATCGAGCCGGTCGCCGACCACAAGTGGGTCTTCAAGATGCCGATCACCGACACGATCGTCGCCAAGATGATGCAGAGCTACATGAAGCGCCACAACGAGACGAAGGTCGGCTTCGTCTACCGCAACGACGACTACGGCAAGACCGGGCTGCAGCACTTCGAGGACGCGGCCGGCTCGTCGATGACGGTCCTCGATCCGCAGGCGATCGACGCCAGAGCCAGCGACGCGACCACGCAGCTCACCCACGTCAAGGCCGCGAACCCGCAAGCCACCGTCGTGTGGAGCACGCTGCCCTCGGTGACCGTGATCATGAAGGGCTACCGCGAGCTGGGGCTGACGCCGCCGATCTACTTCTCCGACGGCGCCGCGAACGGTGCGTTCTTGCAGCAAGCGGGACCGGGGATCGACGGCGCGTTCATCGCCAGCACCAAGGTCAACGTCGCCGAGCTGCTGCCGGCGAGCGATCCGCAAAAGAAGATCCTCGATCACTACATCGCCGCGTTCTCGAAAGCGTATCCGAAGGATCTGCCGATCAGCATCTTCGGCGGCTTCGGGTACGACGCGGTCGAGATCCTCAAGTCGGCGCTCGAGCGCGCTCATACGAGCGACCCGGCCAAGCTGCGCGACGCGATCGAGCACACCACCTACGACGGCGTCTCGGGGCTCTACCGCATCACGCCCACCGATCACAACGGGCTGGCGGAGGACTCGCTGGTGCTCACGCAGGTGAAGGGCCAGAAGTTCACGCTCGTCAAGTAACGCCGGGATGATCGGCGAGGAACCTTCCAAGATCCGCACGCACGAGGCGGCCGAGCACGCGTTCATCCGCGCGTCGCTCGCCGCCGTCGGCGTCTCGGAGAGCGACGCGCGCGACGTCGCCGACGTGCTGGTCGCCGCCGACGTGCGCGGCGTCGAATCGCACGGCATCGCGCGGCTCGATTTGTTCTACGTCAAGCGCATCGAGGCGGGCGTCGTCCGGGCGCGGCCGGAGTACACGGTGCTGTGCGACCGGCCGGCGCAGTTCGCGATGGACGCCGGCAACGGTCTCGGGCATCCGGCCGGCAAGCACGCGATGCGCGCCGCGCTGCGCAAGGCCAAGGAGAACGGCATCGCGTTCGCGACCGTCAGCCACTCCAACCACTACGGCATCGCGGCGTACTACGCGATGATGGCGCTCGAGGAAGAGGGCCTGATCGGCCTCTCGATGACGAACTCGACGCACCTCGCGGTGCCGACCTACGGCCGCGACAAGACGACCGGCACCAATCCGATCGCGGTCGCGATCCCGGCCGGCAACCATCCGCCGTACGTGCTCGACATGGCGACCACCGGCATCACGTACGGCCGGCTCGAGGTCAGCGAGCGCAAGGGCAAGCAGCTCAAGCCCGGCTGGGCGGTCGGTCCCGACGGCACCGAGACGCTCGATCCGACGCTGGCGAAGACGCGCGGCGCGATCCTGCCGCTGGGCGGCTTCGGCGTCGATCACGGCGGCCATAAAGGCTATGGGCTGGGCGCGCTGGTCGAGATCCTGTGCGGCGTGCTCTCGGGCGGCGTGTTCGGCAACGCGCTCAACACGCCGGAAGACGGGCTGCACGGCGGTCACACCGGCCACTTCTTCGGCGCGTTCCGCATCGACGCGGTGCGCGACCCGCTCGCGTTCGCGCGCGACATGGAGCGCGAGCTGGCGACGTTCGAGAACAGCACGCCGGTCGCCGGCGTCGAACGGGTGCAGACGGCCGGCGAGCCGGAACGCGTGTTCACCGAGCGCTACCGCCGCGAGGGCGTACCGATCGATCCCAAGGTGTGGGAAGGCATCGACGCGATGGCCGACCGGCTGGGAATCGCCAGGCTGGAGCGCTTCGAGGTCGCCTGATCCGCGAGATGAACGGCCCGTGAAAACGGGCGCGCTCGCGCGACGACGACGCATAGCGGAGCCGTTTTCGGGATATCGTTCTCCTGTCTGCTCTCTTTACCACTTCGGAGGTATCGATATCACGATGATGATTGCACATGGCCGGCGCATGCTTGCCGCGCTCCTGCTCTCCGCGACGGCGGTGGCGGCGAGTGCCGGCGCTGCGTCGGCGCAGTGGTGGCACGGCAACCCGCCACCGCCGCGGTACGAAGCACATCCATACCGTCACGGTTACGTCTGGGAAGGCGGCCACTACGCCTGGCGCGGCGGCGCGTGGGTGTGGATCGGCGGCAACTATATCGTCGCCCGCCCGGGCGCGCACTGGGTCCCGGGCCACTGGCGCTACAGCCAGTACGGCCGCCAGTGGGTCCCCGGCCACTGGGTCTAACGTAGGCCGGTGCGCGGCGCGCGACGTAACGAAAGCGGGTGAGTGAAGCTTTCGTCGTCGACGCGCTGCGCACGCCCATGGGGCGGTACGCGGGCGCGCTCGCCTCTGTCCGTCCCGACGATCTGAGCGCGCGGGCGATCCGCGCGCTCGTCGAGCGCACCGGCGTCGACCCGTCGGTGATCGACGACGTCTTCTGGGGCGCCGCGAACCAAGCCGGTGAGGATTGCCGCAACGTCGGCCGCATGGCGACGCTGCTGGCGGGGCTGCCGACGACCGTCCCCGGAACGACCCTCAACCGCTTGTGCGGGAGCGGATTACAAGCGCTCAACAGCGCCTACCATGCGATCGCCGCCGGCGTCGTCGACGTCGCCATCGCCGGCGGCGCCGAGTCGATGTCGCGCGCGCCCTTCGTCATCCTCAAGGCCGAGAAGGCGTACGACCGTGCGCCCGAGATCCACGACTCGACGCTCGGCAACCGCATGATCAACCCGCGGCTGGCGGCGATGTACCCGCCGATCGCGCTGGGCGAGACGGCCGAGAACGTCGCGGTGCAGTTCAACGTGTCGCGCGACGATCAGGACCGTTTCGCCTACGCCAGCCAGATGCGCTATCAGGCCGCCAACGCCGCCGGCAAGTTCGCCGACGAGATGGTCCCGGTCACCGTCGAGCAAGGGAAGAAGAGCTACGAGGTCAGCGCCGACGAACCGCCGCGCGCCGACACGACGCTCGAAGGACTGGCCAAGCTGCGGCCCGCGTTCCGCGAGGGTGGGACGGTGACGGCCGGCAATTCCTCGCCGCTCAACGACGGCGCGTCGGCGCTGCTGGTGTGCAGCGTGGAAGCGCTGCAGAAGTACGGTTGGACGCCGATGGCGCGCTTCGTGACCTCGGCGACGTTCGGCGTCGACCCGAGCATCATGGGGATCGGCCCGATCGGCGCGACGAAGAAGGCGCTCGCGCGGGCGAAGCTCACCGCAGACGATCTCGACCTGGCCGAGCTGAACGAGGCGTTCGCGGCGCAGAGCGTCGCCTGCGTGCGCGAGCTGAAGCTCGATCCGGAGAAAGTCAACGTCAACGGCGGCGCGATCGCGCTCGGCCACCCGCTGGGGTGCAGCGGCGCGCGCATCACGACGACGCTGCTGCACGAGCTGCGTCGCCGCGGCGGCCGCTACGGCTTGGCTACCATGTGCATCGGCATGGGCCAAGGCATCGCCACCATCTTCGAGCGCGTGTAACCGCCGCATGCGATCGTTCGTCGCGCCGCTTCTCGCGGTGTCGGTTTTCTCGTGTGCCGTGCCCGCGGCGGCCGCGCCGGAGCGACCGGCGCACGTCACCGTGCGCTTCGCCCCCGGGCTCGGCGAGCTGCACGGGCGTCTGTTGCTGTTCGCGGCGCGCACCGCGCCGCCGCGGGGCGAGCTCGAGCCGTCCTACCTGCACCCGCGTGCGGTCGAGATCCTCGGCGTCGAGGTCCACGGCGCACCGGCCGGTTCGTCGATCGAGCTGCCCGTCGACGGTGACGCGTACCCGACGCCGTGGCGCGCGCTCGCGCCCGGCCGCTACGTGGTGCGGGCGGAGCTGGACGTACGCCACCGGTACACCTACGACGGCGGTCAGCCCGGCGATCCCGACAGCGGCAACCTCACGGTCACGCTGGCGCCCGGCGCCGACGTCACCGTCAACGTGCGCGCGCGGCGGGGCCCGGAGCCGGTCCCGCCGCGCTTCCGCGCGCCCGAGCCCCAAGGTGCGCGCATGGAGACCTTCGTCTCGCCCGCGCTGAGCGCGTTCTTCGGCCGCCCAATCGTCATGCGCGCCTACGTCGTGCCGCCGCCCGGCTACGACGTCACCGCGTCGAAACGCTACGCGACCGCGTACGTGATCGGCGGCTACGGCACGTCGGATCGCGTGCTGCCCTTCGCCGCCGCGGCGCGCGCGCGGCTGCTCGCCAAACACGGCGGCACGCAGCTGTTCTACGTCTACCTCGATCCGCACGTCCCGCTCGGGCACAGCGTGTTCGCGGACTCGGTCAACAACGGCCCGTGGGGCCGCGCGCTGACGACCGAGCTGATCCCGTACCTCGAGTCACGCTGGCCGCTGCGGGCGCAGTCCGGCGCGCGCTTTCTGACCGGTCACTCGTCGGGCGGCTGGACGACGATGTGGCTGCAGACCACGTATCCCGAGGTGTTCGGCGGCACGTGGTCGACCTCGCCCGATCCGCTCGACTTCCACGACTTCACCGGGCCGAATCTCGTCGATCGTCCGAACGGAAACATGTACGTCGACGCGCACGGCAAGCCGTACATGCTCGTGCGCATCGCCGGCAAGGACGCCGTGCCGCTGAAGGACTACATCCTGCAAGAGCGCGCGCTGGGCGAGTACGGCGGCCAGTTCGGCTCGTTCGACGCGGTCTTCGGCCCACGCGGGGCCGACGGCCGGCCGCAACCGTTGTTCGATCGCACCAGCGGACAGATCGACGCCGCCGTCGCGCGTGCGTGGGAAGCGCACTACGACATCGTCCACAACCTCGTGACGCACTGGGCGACGCTGGGGCCCGAGCTGCGCGGCAAGCTGCACGTGTACGTCGGCACCTGGGACACGTTTCATCTGGAAGCCGGTGTCCACCGGCTGCACGACGCGCTCGCGAAACTGCCCGGCAGCGACGCGCAGACGACGTTCGTCCCGCACCGCACGCACTTCGATCTCTACCAAGGGCCGAACGGCGGCCTGACGGTGAAGATCGACCGCGCGATGACGGCCGCCGCGAAAGCGTCGGCGAACCCCTAAGTGTCGCGAGGCGCCGACGTCACCGTCGTCACCTACCGGAAATACCCGGACCTGCCGCCCGACGATCAGCTGTTCCGCCGCGCGCTCGACGCGCGCGGCGTGCGCGTGCGCGCCGCGGTCTGGACGGATCCGACCGTCGACTGGTCCGCCTCCCCACTGACCGTCATCCGCGCGACCTGGGACTACCCGCAGCGTTTCGCGGCGTTCCAGGCCTGGCTCGACCAGGTCGAGCACGCGACTCGGCTGGTCAACGACGCCGCGACCGTGCGCTGGAACGTGCACAAGCGTTACCTCGCGGAGCTGGCGTCGCGCGGGATCGCGATCGCGCCGACGGCCTTCGTCGGCGTGGACGAGGCGGTCGAGCTAGCAGCCCTCTGCCGCGCGCGCGGCTGGGACGACGTCGTGCTCAAGCCGAGCGTCGGCGGCAGCTCATTCGGCGCGCGGCGCTTTCGCGGCAAGGAGCTCGCATCGACCGGCGCGGCGCATCTGCGCATGCTGCGGCTTCGGGGCACGGTGCTGGTCCAAGCGTACGTCCCCGAGGTCGAGACGGCCGGCGAGCGCGCCCATGTCTTCGTCGGCGGCGCGTGGTCGCACGCGGTGCGCAAGGTTCCCTTCAACGACGCGACCGAGACCACGGCGGAAACGCTGCACCAGCCCGATGACGCCGAGCTGACGTTCGTCCACGGCGTGCTCGCCGCCCTCGACGGGCCGCCGCTCGCCTACGCACGCGTCGACGTGCTCCCGACCGCGCACGGCCTCGTGCTCATGGAGCTGGAGCTGATCGAACCCAGCCTGTACTTCGAGCTCGCGCCGCCGTCGGCCGACCGGCTGGCGGAAGCGGTGCTTCAGACCCGGTAGCCGTTGGTTTCCCGCACGGCGGCGAGCTTGGCGGGGGGATAGACCTGTTCACGGACTTCGTTCGCGTAGGCGCGCAGGGCGCTCGTGGCCGCCTCGGCGAGGTGGGCGTACTGCTTGGCGAACGGCGGCGATTCGGGATAGAGGCCGAGCACGTCGTGCAGGACGAGCACTTGGCCGTCGCAGTGCGGGCCGGCGCCGATGCCGATGGTCGGGATCGGAACCGCGGCGGTGATCGCCTCGGCGATGCTCTCGTCGATCATCTCGAGCACGACGGCGAACGCGCCCGCCTCGGCGATCGCTTCCGCGTCGCGCAGCAGCTGATCGCGTTCGCGCTTGCGCTTGAAGCCGCTGCCGAGCGCGGCGGTCTGCGGGAGCACGCCGATGTGCGCGCAGACGGGGATGCCGGCTTCGACGATCGCGCGAATGCGCGGCGCGGCGGCGGCGCCGCCCTCGAGCTTCACCGACGAGGCGCCGGAGCGTTTGATCAGGTCCGAGGCGCTGGTGACGGCGAGGTCGTCCGAGGCGGCATACGTCCCGAACGGCAGGTCGACGATGACGTGCGCCTTCTCGGTGCCGCGAACGACGGCGGCGCCGTGGCGGACCATGTCGTTCAGCTCGACGGGGATCGTCGAGGTGTAGCCGAGGACGACTTGGCCGAGGGAGTCACCGCAGAGGAGGACGTCGATGCCGGCCGCCTCGGCGCAGCGAGCGAACGGCGTGTCGTAGGCGGTGACCATCGGGAACGAGGCGCCCTTGCGGGCGGCGATTTGGCTGGCACCGAGCCGGGTCATGGATGAGCGCTTCGCCATCGCCGGCTGGGCCCCGCCCGAGGTCAGCGACCGGAGCGCGCCCGGACCAGCCGCAGGACCGTTCGCGTGGCCGGCACCGGGATGCCGTGGGTGGCGGCGCGTCGGACGATCGCGCCGCTGATCGCGTCGATCTCGGTGCGGCGGCCGGCGTCGAGGTCTTGGAGCATCGAGTTGCGGTTGGCGGCGGTGGCGCGCGCCGTGGCCTCGACCAGCGGCCACGCGTCGCGGACGGCAGAGCCTTCGGCTGCCGCGACGCTCGCGGCCTCGTCGGCGAGGGCCGTGCCGAGCGCGCGCAGGTCCGGGTCGTCGGCGATCGCGCCGTTCGGGCGGCCGGTCAGCGCGCCGAGCGGATTGATCGCCGCGTTGACGACGAGCTTCTTCCAGAGGACGGCCTGCACGTCGTCGACGACTCGCGCCGCCAGCCCGGCGCCGGTGAACGCGTCGACCAGCGCGCCCGCCGAGGTCCCCGGCGGATCGACGCGGCCGAACAGCGTTTCGCCGCGTCCGACCGGGCGCACGCGGTTGGCGCCGCGGCCGATCGCGCCTTGCGTCGTCGAGCCGGCCGCAAGACGCGCCCGCCCGCCGAGCGCTACGGTCGCGTCGGCCATGAAATCGATGCCGTTCTGCACCGAGGCGACCAGCAGATCAGGCGTCAGCGCCGCGCGCAAGGTCGTCAACGCGTCGCGGGTCGCGTACGCTTTGACGGCGACGATCCACGCCGCGCGGTCGCCGAGCTCGCACGGATCGACGGTGGCGCGCACGGGGACGGCGTGTCCGCCCGCGTCGGTCTCGACGATGACGCCGTCGCGATTGACGGCGTCCGCGACGTCCGACCGGCGAGCGAGGACGATGACGTCGTGTACCGGCGCGAGGGCTGCGGCGAACGTGAGGCCGAGCGCGCCCGCGCCGATGATACCGATGCGCGCGGCCCTACTCCTCGAAGTAGAGCTTCATCTCGTCGAGCGGCGTGAAACCCATCGACACGTAGAGCGGCTTCGCGTCGTCGGACGAGTGCAGCGTGAGCCGGCGCAGCGGGTAGGCGCGCGCGTGCTCCACCATGACGTCCATCAGCGCGCGGGCGATGCCGCGGCGGCGCCAGCTCGGCTCGACCCACACGCTGTGCACGCGCCCGTCGTGCTCGGCGGCCGAGTCGGGGCCCGGCACGGCCGGCGCGATCAGCAGCCACGCGCTGGCGACCGGTGCGGTGTCCTCTTCGGCGATCCACGCCACGAGTCGCCCGTCGGTCAGGGCTCCGACGAGCCAACGCCGCCAGACCCCGACGTGCGGATGGTCCTCGGTGTCGAACTCGCCGACCTCGACCCACACCCGCGCGCGATGGCGCGCGAGCAGCGCCGCGTCGGACGGCGTCGCGCGACGGATCGTGGACGTCACCTGCCGGTGTAGACCGGCGCGCGCTTTTCGCGGAACGCCGCGACGCCTTCGACGGCGTCCTGCGATGCGCCGGCGACGGCCTGCATCTCGGCCTCGTACGCGAGCGCCGCGGCGACCTCGCCGAGTCCGTTGCGCACCAGCTCGCGCTTGGCCAGACCGAGCCCGCGCGGTCCGCGCGCGAGCGCGACGGCCAGCGCGTGCGCTTCCGCGACGCAACGCTCGGCCGGGACGACCTTCGTGCACAGGCCGAGCGCATCGGCCTGCGCGGCGTCGATCTTCTCGGAGAGCAAGCACAGCTCGACCGCTTTGCCGTAGCCGATCATGCGCGGCAAGAGGTACGAGACGCTGCTGTCGGGGACCAGGCCGATCTTCACGAAGGCGGTCGTGAACGACGCCGTCTCGGCGACGATACGGAAGTCGCAGGCCAGCGCGATGCCGAATCCGGCGCCGGCGGCGACCCCGTTGACGGCGGCGACGACCGGCTTCTCGATCCCCAGCAGGCCCAGGATGAGCGGATTGTAGCGCTCGCGCACGGCCGTCGCGACGTCCATGGTGCCGTCGGGGCCGGCGAGCGCCGGATCGTCGAGCGCCTGGCCCGCGCAGAACGCCTTGCCCGCGCCGGTCAGCACCAGCGCGCGCACGGCTGGGTCGCGGTCGAGGCCGCGCAGTGTGCCGTGCAGCGAGCGCACCAGCGCGCCGGTCAGCGCGTTGTACGCTTGCGGGCGCGCGAACGTGACCGTCGCGACGCCGTCGTCGATGGTGACCGTATGCTCGACCGCCTCGCTCATCGTCCCTGCCATGTCGGCCTCCGCTTGTTGAGGAACGCGTCGATCCCTTCGTGCGCGTCCTCGGATTTCAAGAGCTCGTAAAAGGCACGCCGCTCGTCGAGCAGCGCGGTGTGGAGCGGGTCTTCGAACGCGCGCGAGACGGCGCGCTTGGCGACCCGCACCGCGTGCGGCGCTTGGCGCGCGAGCGCACCGGCCAGCTCGAGCGCGACCGGCAGCACCCGTTCGGTCGGCACGCAGCGGTTCGCCAGACCGTGCAGCTCGGCGGTGCGCCCGTCGATCTCGCGGCCGAGCAGCACCATCTCGGTGGCCAGCGCCTTGCCGACCGCGCGCGTCAGCCGCTGCGTTCCCCCCGCGCCCGGCATGACGCCGAGCAGAATCTCCGGCTGCCCGAGGCGCGCGTCCTCCGCGACGACGAGCAGATCGCACGACATCGCCAGCTCGAGCCCGCCGCCGAACGCGACGCCGCGCACGGCGCCGACGATCGGGAGCTGCGTCGCCCACAGCCGGTCCCACGTTTCGAGCTCGGGGCCCGCGGTGAGGAACTCGGCGACGTCGCCGCCGGCGGCGAACGCGCGCTCGTCGCCGGTCAGCACGATCGCGCGCGTCGTGCCGTCGGCGTCGCAGGCCTCGAACACCTCGGCCAGCTCCGCGAGCAGCGCGTTCGAGAGCGCGTTGAGCACGCGCGGACGCGCCAAGCGCACGAGGGCGACGCCCGCTTGCGGTCGCTCGACGATCAGGTTCTCGCTCACAAGCTCCTCCGGTCGTACACGCGTTTTGCTTTGCCGGCCTCGATCCGCTCGATCGTTCCCGGAACGAGGACGGACGTCTGCAGCGAGACCAGCAGCGTCTCCGCGAGCCGATCGTTCACCGCGCGCGCGAGCGCGGCGACGTCGACGCCCGCGTCGGGCTGATGCTCGACCTCGATGGTCAGCTGGTCGAGTCCGCCGGCCGGCCGGTCGACGAGGATACGATAGTTGGCCGACAGCTCCGGGAAGCGCAGCAGCACTTCTTCGATCGCCGAGGGAAAGACGTTGACACCGCGGATGATCAGCATGTCGTCCACCCGTCCGGTGAACCAGTCGATGCGTGCCGTCGTGCGCCCGCAGCTGCAGCGTTCGCGCACCATCGACGTCAGGTCGCGCGTCCGGTACCGCAGCACCGGCATCGCTTGGCGCGTCAGCGTCGTCAGCACCAGCTCGCCGCGCTCGCCGTCCGGCAGCGGCCGGCCGGTTTCCGGATCGACGATCTCGGCGAGGAAGTGATCCTCTTGGACGTGCATGCCGTTCTTGGCGGTGCACTCCTGCGCGACGCCGGGCCCGATGATCTCGGTCAGGCCGTAGATGTTGGTGCAGGTGACGCCGAGCAGCTCTTCGAGCTCCGCGCGCATCTCGCGCGTCCACGTCTCGGCGCCGCAGATCGCGTAGCGCAGCGAGCGCGGACGTTTGCCGTCGGCGCGCAGCCGTTCGCCGATCACCATCGCGTACGACGGCGTCGCGCCGAATCCGACCACCGGCAGATCGCACAGCAGTTGCAGCTGGCGCGCGGTGTTGCCGCTCGAAGCCGGGATGACGCACGCGCCGAGCGTCTCGCACCCGCCGTGCGCGCCCAGACCGCCGGTGAAGAGCCCGTAACCCCACATGACCTGGAACATGTCGCCCGGCTCGATCCCGCCGGCGGCCAAACTGCGCGCGACGACCTCGCGGAAGATGCGCTCGTCCTCACGCGTGTAGGCGCCCACGGTCGGATTCCCGGTCGTTCCGCTGGAGGCGTGGATGCGCGTCAGCTCGCGCTCGGGGACGGCGAGCAGCCCCAGCGGATAGGCGTCGCGCATGTCGGCCTTGGTGCTGAACGGCAGTGACGGCAGGTCGCCCAGCCCGGCCGGGTCGGGAACGCCACGCAACCGCGGCCGGTAGACGTCGTTCGCGTCGCGCAGCCGGCCGACCAGGTCGCGCAGTCGTTCGGCCTGCAGCGCCTCGAGCGCATGCCGCTCCAGCGTCTCGTACTCCGGCTGAAAGATCATCGGCAGGGTCTACGCGGCGAGACCCGGCGGACCCCGTCTCGCCATCAGGCCAACGGGACCCCGGTGGCGGCCGCGAAGGGCGGCTCGAACACGCCCCGCTCCAAAGGACGGGCCACTTTCGCATGGCTGACCCCGAACGCATCGTCACGCTCTCGAAGTCCGTCTCGTCGCTGGCGGGCCGCAAGATCGCGCAAATCGCCAACATCACCGCCGAGACCAACGTGCTCGCGCTCAACGCCTCGATCGAGGCGGCGCGCGCGGGGGCCGCGGGCCGTGGCTTCAGCGTCGTCGCCCGCGCGGTCCGCACGCTGTCCGACCGAATCACCGACATTTCGCGCGACCTCAACAGCGAGCTGGCCGGCGCGATCGCGGAGCTGACCGATTTGGGCGAAGTGATCGTGCGCGAGATGCGCGGCGAACGGCTGGCCGATCTGGCCGGCACCATGATCGATCTGATCGACCGTAACCTCTACGAGCGCTCGTGCGACGTCCGCTGGTGGGCAACGGACGCGGCCGTCGTCGACGTGCTCGAACACGCGTCCGATGAGAGCGTGCGTCACGCGGCGCACCGGCTGGGGGTGATCCTGGCGAGTTACACCGTCTACCTGGATCTGTGGGTCGCCGACGCGAACGGGCGCGTCGTCGCCAACGGGCGGCCGGACCGCTACCCGAACGTGCGCGGCACCGACGTCTCGCGCGAGCGCTGGTTCCAGGACGCGATGGCAACCGTCGACGGGACGCAGTTCGCGGCACACGACGTCGCGGTGAAGCCGCAGCTCGGGAACGCGCAGGTCGCCACCTACGCGACCGCCGTGCGCGCGGGCGGCGCCACGCACGGCGCCGCGATCGGGGCGCTCGGGATCTTCTTCGACTGGCAGCCGCAGGCGGCCGCGATCGTGCGCGGCGTGCGCTTCGAGGACGACGACCGGCGACGTACGCGCTGCCTGCTCGTCGACGCGTCGCATCGCGTCATCGCCGCGTCGGACGACGTCGGCCTGCTGAGCGAGCGCGTCGCGCTCGAAACCGGCGGCGAGGAGCGCGGCTACTACACGACCAGCGGCGGCGATCAGATCGGCTTCGCGCGCACGCAGGGGTACGAGACGTATCGCGGCTTGGGCTGGTACGGCGTGGTCGTGCAGCGCACGCCGGGCAGCGCCTAGCTCAGCCGCAGAGGTCGGCGATGACGGGCTTGTAGGCGTGCGCGCTGGCGAGGAAGGCGACCAGGGCCGGGCTCTTCGCGGCGCGGCGTGAGACCAGGCCGAAGCGCTGGCGCACGGCCGGCACGTCGAACGGGACGGCCTCGAGTGAGCCGGCGTCGAGCTCGGGCTTGACGGCCCAGCGGGGAAGGAACGCGGTGCCGGCGCCGTCGGCCACCAGGCGCTTGAGCAGCGCGACGTCGTTGCTGGTCACCGCGATCGGGACGGCGGCCTGCGCGAGCGCGCGCTGCAGCTCGGGCGAGCCGTCCCAGACGAGAACGCGATCGCCGCGCGCGCCGGGCAGCGCCACCGCGATCAGCTCGGTGTGGCCGAGCTGGTCGACGTCGAGATCGTCGGCGTCGGCCGGCAGCGTGACGAACGCGGCGTCGGCGGCGTCATCGCGCACGGCGGCGAGCGCGGCGGCGCGCCCGATCCCCGAGCGCATCGCCAGCTCGACGTCGGGATAGCTGCGGGCGAAGCGTTCGTACAAGCCGACGTACAGGAACGAGGAGGCGACGGTCTCGGCCACGATGCGCAGCCGGCCCGCCAGCGTGCGCGGCGCGTCGAGCAGGTCGCGCACGCCGTCGACCAGCGAGACGACCTCGCGAGCGCGCGGCAGCAGCGTCGTGCCGGCTTCGGTCAGCTCGACCGCGCCGCGCTCGCGCACGAACAGCGCCGTGCCGAGCAGCGTCTCGAGCGACCGGATCTGTTGGCTGACTGCCGATTGCGTGAGGAACAGCTCGTCGGCCGCCAGGGTGAAGCTGCGATGCTTGGCGACCGCGAGGAACGCGCGCAGGGTGCGCAGCTCCACGTGTCGCGATCAGACGCTGCGGCGGGCGGTGGCGTCGAAGATCGCGGCGAGCTTGCCGTCGCGGTCGAGGTCGTGACGCGCGGCGAGCGCGTTCGCCTCGTCGATCGCTTTCGCGCACGCCTCGTCGGCCGCGCGCTGCGCGCCCAGTCGTTCGAGCGCGGCGATGACGCGTTCGGCGGTCGCGTCGTCGAGCGGCGCGTTCGACGCGTACGCATCGGCGACGGTCGCGCGGTCGGGCGACGCCGAACCGTCGAGCGCCCAGGCGACCGGGAACGACCATTTGCGGCGGCGGATGTCGGCCCCGCTGGGCTTCCCGGTCTCCGCCGTCGCGCCCCAGGTGCCCAGGATGTCGTCGCGGATCTGGAACGCCAGGCCGTAGGCGCGGCCGACGTTACCGTAGGCCGCCGCCCGTTCCGCGTCGCAGCGGGCCGCCAAGGCGCCCAGCTCGCACGACGCGCCGAACAGCGCCGCGGTCTTGCCTTCGATCATGCGCTGGTACTCGTCGAACGAGACCGTCGCGGCGCGCTCGAAGCTGATGTCGTACGCCTGTCCCTGGCACATGCGAAAGTGCGCGCGGTACAAGCAGCGCGCCATCGCGACGACGCTCTCCGCCGGCAGTCGCGCCGAACCGTCGATCAGCGTCAGGTAGCTGAGCGCGCAGAGCGCGTTGCCGGCTTCGAGCGCGGCCGGAATCCCGTACCGCGACCACAGTGTCGGCCGTCCGTGCCGCAGCTCGTCGCGGTCCTCGATGTCGTCGTGGACCAGCGAGAAGTTGTGCAGCAGCTCCAGCGCCGCGGCCGCGCCGAACGCGTCCTCCGCCGGCGCGCCCTCCGTCTGCGCGACGGCGACCAGGATGCGCGGGCGCAACCGCTTGCCGCGCTTGGCGCTCGGGTCATCGAGGGCGAAGTGCTCGCGGATCAGGGCCCGGTTCGGCGAGCTGGCGTCCAGACGGTCCAGTGCGCCTTCGAGGTAGCCCTCGAAGGCGTCGAAAGGAGCTTCGGCCAGCACTACCGCGCGACGAAGCTCTTGACCGACGCGATGATGCTCGCCGGACGCATGTGATCGGCGGCGGCGGTCGCCTCGAAGCCGGAATGGACCATGCAGTCCTCGCACTTCGGGTTGCCGCTGCCGTGGCCGTACTTGTCCCACTCGGTCTCCTCGAGCAGCTCCTTGTACGACTTGGCGTAGCCCTCGCCGAGCAGATAGCACGGCTTCTGCCAGCCGAAGAGACTGTACGAGGGCATGCCCCACGGCGTGCAGTCGTAGTCTTTCTCGCCGGTCAGGAAGTCGAGGAAGAACGGGCTGGCGTTGAATTGCCATTTCTTCTCGCCGCGCTTCATCGGCGCGAAGATCTCGCGGAACAGCGAGCGCGTCTGCTCTTTGGCCAGGAAGTGATCCTGGTCGGGCGCCTTCTCGTAGCGATAGCCGGGCGAGATCATCATGCCGTCGACCTTGAGGTCGTCGGTGAGGAAGTCGAAGAAATCCTGGAACGTCTTCGGATCGGCGCCGTCGAAGATCGTCGTGTTGGTCGTGACGCGGAAGCCGCGCGCTTTCGCCGCGCGGATCGCCTTGACGGCGACCTCGTAGATCCCTTCGCGCGCGACGGCGTGGTCGTGCACGTCCTTGGGACCGTCGAGATGGACGCTGAACGAGAAGTAGGGCGAGGGCGTGAACTTGTCCAGGCTCTGCTCGAGGCGAATCGCGTTGGTGCAGAGATAGACGAACTTCTTGCGCTCGATCAGCCCCTTGACGATGACGTCGATCTGCGGGTGCAGCAGCGGCTCGCCGCCGGGGATCGAGACGACCGGCGCGCCGCACTCGTCGACCGCCGCGAAGCAGTCTTCGGGGGAGAGGTGCCGGCGCAGGACCTCGACCGGGTGCTGAATCTTGCCGCAGCCGCTGCACGCCAGGTTGCACCGGAAGAGCGGTTCGAGCATCAGGACCAGCGGGTAGCGTTTGCGCCCCGCGAGCCGCTGGCGCAGCACGTACGTGCCGACCGACACCGCTTGCTTGACCGAGATCGCCATCAATTCTCCACAGGGCGGCTGCCGGGATCGGCGTAGCCGTAGGTACGGAACCACGTGACCGCAGCCGCGAGCGCTTCGGTTACGCTGCCGGGCCGAAACCCGAGCTCACGCTCTGCTTTCGCGGCGACGTACCACATCCGCTGCTTGGCCATCCGTACGCTCTCGACCGAAACGTCCGGCCGCACGCCCAGCGGCGCCAGCAGGGTCTCGCCGACCGCCGCGTAGGCCAGCGGAATCCAGCGCGGCAGCCGCACCCGCGGGGCCGGCCGGCCCGCCAGCGGCGCCAGGCGCTCGAGCAGCGCGCGTAAGGTCAGGTTCTCGCCGCCCAGGATGTAGCGCTCGCCGGTCCGGCCCTGCCGATAGGCGGCGATGTGGCCGGCGGCGACGGCGCGCACGTCGACGACGTTCAGTCCGGTGTCGACGTAGGCCGGCATCTGGCCGCGCAGGAAGCGCACGACGATCTCGCCGGTCGGGGTCGGCTTGGCGTCCCAGGGACCGATCGGCGTCGTCGGGTTGACCAAGACGACGTCCTGGCCGCCGGCAACCGCCCGATCGACCTCCTCTTCGGCCAGCCGCTTGGACTTCTTGTAGGCGCCGATCAGCGCGGCGGTCGGGCTGCGGTAGGTCTCGTCGGCCGGCCGCCCGTCCGCTCGCACGCCCAGTGCCGCGACCGAGCTGGTGTGGACGACCCGCGGGACGCCGGCGGCGCGGGCCGCGGCCAGGACGTTGCGCGTCCCCTCGACGTTGGCCCGCAGCAGCGCCGCGCGGTCGCGGCGCCACAGGCTGTACAGCGCGGCGACGTGGAAGACCGCGTCGCTGCCGCGCATCGCCGCGACGAGGTCGGGCGCGAACAGGTCGCCGGGAACGCGCGCGACCTCCAAGCCGTCGAGCGAGGGTGCGGCCCCGCGCACGAGCGCCCGGACCTGCCAGCCGTCGTCGAGCAGCGCGCGCACCAGGTTCGCCCCGACGAAGCCGGAGCCGCCGGTGACGAAGGCCGTCGGCACGCGCTCAGGCGCCGAAGGTGAAGGGACGTTTGCGAACGCGGTCGGCGAGCCAGCGCAGCGTCGGGTTCGTCAACGTCGAGGTCGTCGCGGCCAGCACGACCGCGCGCACTTCGGCGCGCCCGATCTTCACCGCGCCGCCGGGGACCAGCATCTCATCGGTCCGCTCGAGCTCCCGCATCGTCGCGATCGCGAACAGGATCGGCAGCACGCAGAACAGGCGAATCCGCATCGCGGCCGCCGGGATCGCCTCGATGTAGCGCAGCGCGCGTTCGATGTCGTCTTGCGCCAGGGTCATCAGCGGCGCCAGCGCGGTTCGGTTGGCCGCGCGCAGCGCGGGTTCCAGCAGCCGGTCGTGGGCGCTGCCGGCGGCGGCCAGCGCGTCAGCCGGGACGTAGATCGCGTTCTCGTGCTCGGCGTCCCACGCGATGTCTTTGAGGATGTTGACCGTCTGGAGCGCCTCGCCGAACGCTTCGCAATCGTCGAGCAGCCGCGCGTAGGTCCGTTCGCCGATCAGGATCGAGTGCTCGTGCCACAGCTCGGTGAGCAGATGCCCGACCGTGCCCGCCACGTAGTAGCAGTACTCCTGGAACTCGGCCGTCGTGCGGATGCGGATGCCGTTCGGCTGCGCGATCACGAACGAGCGCATCCCGCGCACCATCTCGCCGACCCAGCGGTGCAGGATCGCGCGGGTCGGCGGGTCGAGCGCGCGGTAGAGCATGAAGACGCGTCCGGTGGCGGCGACCAGGTCGAGGTACTCGGCGTTCGAGGTCAGCTCGGGGACGACGTTGCCGAACGAATCGGCGGCCTCGACCTCGTCGAAGCACGTCAGGAAGGTGGCGAGCAGCTCCGCCTTGCGGGTCGCGCTCAGGGCCAGGTCGTCCTCGATCGTATCGGCGATCCGGCACAGCAAATAGCCCAAACGCACCGGTGCCTCGAGCCGGGCCGGCAGCAGCTTGATGCCCAGCGCGAAGGTCCGCGAGACCCGCGGCAGCAGCAGGCGCGATTCCCGAACAGCCTCGTCGACCGACGTCTCCTGCGCCACCATGGGCGTGCCAACACCTCCCCAGCTCATGCCGTATGGGTCCACACGGCATCGTATGTCCGATGGATACCCGCTCCGGGTTCCATCGCCGGGAGCCGCGTCCTTCGAAAAGGCAGGAACCACCTCGTCCCCGTGGCGGAAAATATGGCATGCGACCCGGAACGCTTGCCCACCGCGATCTCTTCTGCCGCACGTTCGTCGAGACGCACGTCGCCTTCGAACCCGCCGAATTGCCCTGGCCGGTCCTCGATCCCACGCTGCTCGCGCGCGTCCGATCGTTCCCGTTCTGGAACATCGCGCGTTCGATCGAACAGCGCGCCGGCCGAATGGTCAGCGCTTTCGCGCAAACGCTCGACGACCCCGTCATCGCCGACGCAGTCGCCTTGCAGGGCGTCGAGGAGACACGGCACGGCCGGTTGATGGACCACGTCTGCGAGCGCTACGGCATCGACGCGCCGGTATTGGCGATCCCCGACGCCCCGGCGACGCGGGACGACTTCTGTGAGTTCGGTTTCGGCGAATGTCGGGATTCGTTCATTGGCTTCGGCGCGCTCGCGATCGCGCGCGAGCGCCAGCTCTTCCCCACCCCGTTGCTGGCGATCTTCGATCAAGTGCTGTGGGAAGAGGCGCGCCACATCATGTTCTTCGTGAACTGGTGGGGCTACGAAGAAGCGCGCGCCGGCCGCGGCGGTTGGATTCCCCGGACGCTCGCCGCGCTGGGTCACCACGCCGCCGCGCTCGCCGGGACCGTCAAGAGCGCGTCCGAACAGCCGACCGGCGAGCTCGACCTGAGCGCCGCCGGCGACATGCTCGACGGCGTGACGCCGGTGACGTTCCTCGAAGCGGCGTTGGCCGAGAACCGCCGCCACATGAGCAAGTTCGATCCGCACCTGCTGCGCCCGCGGCTGGTGCCCGTGCTGGCCACGGCCGCGCTGACGGCGATCCGGTTGTTGCCGCCGCGCAGCGACGCAGCCGTGAGCGTCGATCACCCCGCGCTCGCGCTGCGCGCGCGCAACGCGGCGTAGCGGCCCAGCGCCGTGAGCGGGAAGTGCAGCCGGTAGTAGTGGTAGTTGAGGTAGAAGTGAACCGGGAAACCGGTGCCGGTGAACTCGGGCTCGTCCCAATTTCCGTCGGCGCGCTGCGTCGCTAGCAGATACGCGACGCCGCGCTCGACGGCCGGCATGAACGCGTCGGCGATGGTGGGCAAGCGTTCGACGCAGGCCAGCAGCGCGATCAGTGCCCAGCCGGTCTGGCTGGCCGTGCTCGGCCCGATCCCGCGCAGCGCGGGCTGCTTATAGGAATCGGTCGTCTCGCCCCATCCGCCGTCGGCGTTCTGCACGCTCTTGAGCCAGACCGCACCGCGCACGACCGCCGCGTCGACGCGGGGATCGCCGACGTTGGTGCGCTCGAGCGCGGCCAACGCGTTGCTGGTGCCGTAGACGTAGTTGACGCCCCAGCGGCCGAACCACGCGCCGTCGCGTTCCTGCTCGGCCAACAGATACGCGAGCGCGCGCGGCGCGCGATCGTCGCGCAACCGCAGGTCGCCGCGCCAGAGCATCTCGAGCACGCGCGCCGTCACGTCGGCCGTCGGCGGATCGATCGATGCTTTGAGGTCGCTGTAGGCGACGCGGTTGAGCCACGCCTTGTCGTTGTCGACGTCGAACGCGCCCCAGCCGCCGCCGCGGCACTGCATCCCGGCGATCCATGCGGTCGCCTTCTCCATCGCGCCGCGCACGCGCGCCGCGTCGGGGTGTTCGGCGGCGGCCAGCGCCATCACGACGACGGCGGTGTCGTCGACGTCGGGATACCAGGCGTTCTCGAACTCGAACGCCCAGCCGCCCGGCTTCCCGTCGCGGTTCTTGACCGCCCAATCGCCGTAGCGCGCGACGATCTGCTTCTCGAGCAGCCATTCGACGGCGCGCACCAAGCGCGGATCGTCGCGCCGCACGCCGGCGTCGACGAGCGCGCGCACCGCCAGGCCCGTGTCCCATACCGGCGAGATGCACGGCTGCACGCGGTACGCGCCGTTCTCGGTGACGGTGAAGCCGTCGATCGCGGCCCAGCCGCGCTGCACGACGGGGTCGTGCAGGTCGTACCCGATGGCGCGCAGTCCGAGCATCGCGTTGAGCATGGCGGGAATGATCCCGCCCCAGTCGCCGGTGTGCTCTTGGCGTTCGACCGTCCAGCGCTCGGCGCGGCGCAGCCCTTCCGCGCGAAACGGAATCGCGTCGAGCCGCTCGCACTGCTTGAAGAGCGCGTCGATCCGGTTGAAGAAGCGCTCCCAGTCGTCCTTCGGCGGCGGCAGCGCGAAGCGCGCGTTCTCGTAGCCTTCGGCGTAGAGCTCGTCCACGCGCAGCACCGGGCCGTAGACGGGTTTGCGGTCGAACAGCAGGATCAGCGGCACCGTGCTGCCGCGCGCCCAGCTCGAGAGATCGTAGATCGAGAACGGGCCGCGCTCGGGCAGCATCATCAGCCACGGGGGCAGCGCCGGCAGGCCGGCCCAGTCGTACGCGCCGATGAGGGCGAGGTGCATCTTGGTGAAGATGCGTGTCTGGGTGACGCCGCCGCGCGCGAGGATGTACGCCCGCGCGCGCACGAGCGCCGGATCGTCGACCGGCACGTCCAGCATGCGCAGCGCGAGATACGCCTCGACGGTGACGCTCAGCTCGCCGCCGTCACCGTAGGCCAGCTCCCAGCCGCCGTGCTCGCGCTGCTCGCCGCGGAAATACGCTTCGGCGCGCGCGCGCGGCACCCGATCGAAGGTGCCCCAGACGTGGTGCAGCAGCAGCACTTCCGCCGTGATGGTGACGTTGGACTGCAGCTCGGCCCACCAGTAGCCGTCGGCGTGTTGCAAACGGAACAACGCGCCAACCGCGCGTGCGATCGCGTCGTCGAGTGGAGGGGCGGGTTCGTCCTCGCGCGGCTGCGAAAGGGCGGTGTGAATGCTGCTCAACGGTGTACGAATCTGTGCTTGGGTTGCTGCTGCGGTGTGGGTCGGACTGATCGCCGGACGGGGCCGGTTTTGGGACGCGAGTGCCGACGGCCTTCGTGACCCCGCGCCGGGCGAGCCCGCGCCGGACGTGCACGCGGTCGTTCCGGCCCGCGACGAGGCGGACGTCGTCGCGCGCACGCTCTCCTCGCTCTTGACCCAAGACTATCCCGGACGGCTGCACGTCACGCTCGTCGACGATCGTTCGAGCGATGGGACCGCGGCGATCGCGCGCGAGACGATCGCGTCGGCGGGCGCAGCGGGGCGCGCCGCCGTGGTGACGGGACGGCCGCGGCCGGAAGGCTGGACCGGCAAGGTGTGGGCGCTGAGCGAAGGCGTCGCCGCCGCGCGCGCGGACGGTACGCCGCCGGCCTACTGGTGGTTCTCGGACGCCGACGTCGAGCACGATCCGCGGACGCTCGGGCGACTGGTCGCGACCGCGCGCGCCGAGCAGCGCGCGCTGGTATCCCAGATGGTCGCGCTGCACTGCCGCTCCGGCTGGGAGCGCCTGCTGATCCCCGCTTTCGTGTTCTGGTTTCGCATGCTCTACCCGTTCGCGTGGGTCGCCGACGACCGGCGCGCGACCGCGGGTGCCGCCGGCGGCTGCGTGTTGCTCGCCGACGAAGCGCTGCGCGCGATCGGCGGCGTCGAACGCATTCGCGGCGAGCTGATCGACGACTGTTCGCTGGCGCGTGCGGTGAAGGACGCCGGTTTCGGGCTGCACCTCGAGCTGACGACGCGCTCGCGCAGCGTGCGCCCCTACGCCGGCCTCGAGACGATCTGGAAGATGGTCGCGCGCACCGCGTACACGCAACTCGGCTACTCGCCCCTGCGGCTCGCGGGCACGCTGGCCGGGATGGCGTTGCTCTATGGTATACCAGTCGCCGCGACCGTCGCCGGAGCGGTCACGCGCCGCGCCGACATCGCCCTTCCCGGCGCGTTCGGCTGGGCCTTGCTGGCGGGCGCGTACGTTCCCACCCTGCGGTTGTATCGCGTTCCCGCGCTCGCCGCGCTCGCGCTGCCGGCCGCCGCGGCGCTCTACACCGCGATGACGGTCGACTCCGCGCGCCGGCACCACGCCGGCCGCGGCGGCAGCTGGAAAGGCCGCGACTTCACGCCCGCGCGGAGCTGACGCGCCGCGTCACGCTCGCAAGAACAGCGCTTTTTCGGCGGCGCGGCGCCGGACCAGCCCCGGCATGACCTGACCGTTGGCGTACACCCACCTGCCGAACTGATCGGCCGCCGCCGCGAACTGCTGCTGGTTCAGCAGCGCCAGCAGCGTCGAGCCGTCCAGGGCGCCGGTGTTGTACTGAAACGACACCAACGCCGAGAACTGGTTCGGCGTCAGCACGACCTGCACGAGCGCGGCCACTTGCTGCTCGAACATTCGCAGGTCGGAGATGAGGAACGCGTCGGCTTGTGCTTGGGTGACCGTTTGCCCGGGCTCGACGCCGGCGGTGTGCCCGTACCCGATGGTCCAGGGATCGCCGCCGGTGGCGGGATCCGGATACGCCTGGAGGCGACACCCTTCGAACTCTTTGATCAGCGCGATCCCGGCCGCGTTGGTTGTTGGCACCGTACGCGGCCCTTCAGGGGTGGCGCTCGCTTACCCTTGGGCGACGGCGCGCGCGACGGATTCGAGCGCCGCCAGCGCCCGGCGCACGTCGCGCACGAAGGAGTACGCGGCCCGCGGTGCGCGCGCGAACGCCAGCGCGATGCGCAGCCCGTCGACGCGACCGTCGACGATCGCGCGCTCGAGCGCCGGCAAATCGCGGGTCGCATCGTCGCTGACGACGCGCACCATGGCAGCCGTCCGGCCGCGCGCGGCGAGCGCGGCGGCCAGGTGCGTCCCTTCCATGTCCACGACGTCGGCGCGATACCGCTCGGCCAGCGCGGCGCGTTCGCGCCGCGTCGTCACGACGTGATCGGTCGTGCAGCCGGCGACGAGCCGCGCGCCGAGCGCGCTCGCGAGGGCCGTCTCGCACGCGAACGTGCCTCGTTCGCCGGTGACGCTGCGATAGACGACGACGTCGCCGACCCGCAGCGCGCCGAGCGCGCCGCACAGGCCGAGCACGACGATCGGCGCGTCGGCGGAGAGGGACGGCAGCTCACCGCCGCGGGAGCCGGGTGCGATCTCGACCAGCTCGGCGCGCGAGGCTGCGCGCCGCACCGCGGCGGCTTCGGCGCCGCGCGGAACGAGCAGCGTCGGCGGCGTCACGTGGTGTGCTGTTCGCCGCGCCAGCGCACGTCGCGCCCGGCGTAGGCGGCGGCCCACACCGCCAGCCCGAACGCGTCGCGCAGCGGGACGAGCCACGGCGCCGCCGGCGCGGGCGGCTCGAACGCCGAACGCGCCGCGCGCGCCAGCGCGAAACGCGCCGCCAGTGCGGTCGCCGTCAGCGCCAGCGCGCGCCCGCGATGCCGGCTGAGCGCGAGATACGCTAGCGCGAGCGGGACCGGATAGGTGACGAACAACCCCGCGTAGCCGCCGGGACGCAGGAAGCGGTGGGTGCGTGCCCAGCGCAGCTCGTGGTGCCACAGGTCGCGCAGGCTCGGCTCGTCGACGACGTTGCCGACGACGTAGGTCGAGAGCTCGACCCGCAGCCCGGCGTCGGCGACCAGCTCGCCCAGCTTCGCGTCGTCGGCCAAATGCGTCCCGATCGCGTCGAGGCCGCCGATCTGCTCGAAGAGCGCACGGCGCACGGCCATCGTCGAACCGAACGTGTAGCGCAGCGGGCCCAGCGCCTGCGCGACCAGCACCGAGGGCGCGAAGTGCTCGTGGTTGGCCATCGCGCCGAGCGCCGACGCGAAGCCCGGCAGCGGTTCGCCGCGGTACAGGCACGTCACCGCGCCGACCTGCGCGTCCTCGAACGGCGCGACGATCGCCAGCAGCCAGTCGGGACCGACGCGCATGTCGCTGTCGGCGATCACCAACAGCTCGCCGTGCGCGTGCGGGACCATCGCCGCCAGCGTGTTCGCCTTCGGATTGCGGTGCCGCGCCTCGACGCCCGCGCCGTCGACGACGCGCACCCGGTCGGGAAACTCGGCGGCCAGCGCGCGCGCGACCGCCAGCGCCGGGTCGCGCGGATCGCGCGCGCCGAGGATCACCTCGAGGTCGGGATAGTCCTGATCGCAGAACGAGCGCAGGTTCTGCAGGAGCAGCGTCTCCTCGCCGTGCAGCGGTTTGAGCACGCTGACCCGCGGCGCGCGCGCGGCGGGACGGCGGGGCCGGCGCGCGAACGCGCGCACGCGGCCGAGCGCGAAGAGCGTGTAGCCGACGCCGGCCAGCGTCGCGCCGAGCGCCGCCGCGGCCGCGATGCCGCGCAGGTCAGCTCGCACGGCGCAGCGCGGCGAACGGGATGCGCTCGACGCCCGGGGCGTCGAGCAGCGCGGCGACGTCGGGGCTGGTGAGCGCCGTCAGCTCGTCTTCGAGGTGATAGCCGGCCAGCGCCGGATCGATGCCCGGCCAGCGTTCCGTCGCGCAGTGGAAGAAGATCTCGGTCACGCCGGGCTCGAGTTGATCCAGCAGCGCGACGACCCGCGCGGGCGTCATGCGGCCGACGTCGGAGAGCCCGAACACACGGTCGTTGTGCGGGACGCCGCGCGCGCGCAAGCGCGCCCGCATCAGCGCAAGCCACGGCGCGAGCAGGTACGCGTTGGCGAAGCGCAGCCCGCGCAGGTCGCCGTTCGCACGCCACGACGGCCCGAACGGCTCGTACGGAATCCGGATCGGGGGGCTGCCGTACTCGCGCGCGATCGTCAGCATCAGTCCGAAGACGGTCGGGTGCAGATGGAAGTGCGACTGTGCGTTGACGTGGTCGAACGGCAGCCCGCTGGCCGCGAACGCGGCGAACTGCGCGCGCATCTCGGCTTCGAGCTGCCGCCGCGCGCGCGGGTGGAAGAAGTAGCGTACGCCGGCGCGCGCCAGGTCCGCGCTGAACGTCCCGTCGCGACCGACCAGGTCGGGAATCCGTTCGGGCGGCAGCAGCGGGCGGCCGGCGACGACGACGACGTGCAGGCCGACGCCCAGCGCGGGCAGCGCGCGCGCGCGGCGGATCGCGTCGGCGGCGGCCGGTTCGGCGACCATCAAGCTGGTCGCGGTCAGCACGCCCTCGCGGTGCGCGCGCTCGACGGCCTCGTTCACGGGCACCGACAGACCGAAGTCGTCGGCGGTGACGATCACGCGGCGCGCGGCGCCGCTATTGGCCGACGCCACCGCCGGTCGTGCCGGCGTCCGTCACGATCGCATAGTCGCTGAACGTCGCGTGGGCGACGACGTGATAGGCGGGCAGCACGATCTCGGCGTCTTCGCTGGCCGGCACCGGAACGCCCTGGACCGCGGTCGGATTGACCCGGACCTCGATGCGGCCGCCGTTGGTGTAGTGCCACACGATGCGGCGCAAGCCGTCGGGGTCGAGCTCGGCGTGCACGTCGCGGATGTTGCCGGCGATCTTGTCGTGCATGTCGACCAGGGTGCGATCGCCCGCGCGAGCCAGTTGCGTCACCTCGTAGTGCGCCGGCCACGTCGCGGGGACCAGCGGGTCCATCTTCATGTTCTCGAAGCCCTTCCCGAACCACGGCACGTGCTCGAAGTGGACCGAGAACAAGTTGGGCTTCTGGTAGCGGATCTCGCCTTCGAGGTGCAGCTTGAGGTACGGGAACGAGCGCAGCGCCACGTCGACGTGCAGCTTCGAGGTGTACGATTGGACCGCGGCGGTGCGCTGGCCGCTGAGCGCGAACAGGCGCGCCGCCTCCGCCGTGTCGAGCGGGGCGGGCGCCTCGGCCAGCAGCGCGACCGCCGCCGTGAGAACGGCGAGGCGAGCGGGTAGCGAGGGCATCAACGCCGACTCAACCACACCGAGCGTACACCGAGCTACCACCTTGGTCGTTTCGCTTGGTGACCTGCCGGGAACGTTCGGAGGCGCGATGTACGCCGAATACCAGGTTCCCGGCCCCATCCCAGAAGTGCCCGCCATGCCGGACTCGCCGCCCAACATCCCCGAGATCCCGGTCGACCCGACCGAGCCGGGCGGCGATCCGGAGCCGATGGACACGGAGCGCGCGTACGCGAAGGAGGACAACGAATGACGCGAACCTTGGCCCGCGTTGCAACGGGCGTACTCGCGCTGTTTCTCGTGGTTGCGCCGGCCACCGGCTGGGCGCAGACCACGGGAGCCGGCGGCACCACGAGCGGCAGCACCTCGTCGACGACCACGACGACGGTCGGCGGACAGCCGGCCACGAGCTCGACCACGACGACGTCGCCGAGCGGAACCAACACCACGACGACGCTGAACTGGACGTGGGTCGTCGTCGGCGCGGTCGTGCTGGTCGTGATCGTCGGTCTGGTCGCGATGGCCGGGGGACGTTCCTCGACCACCACCACCGAGATTCGACGCGAATAGCGGCGGAACGGCGAGCGCGTAGGGCGTAGAGTGGAAGCGGTGAGCGACCGCGTCTACCCCTACGTGCTCGAGCCCAAAGAAGCACCCGCGATTTGGGGCGGCGACGCGCTCGTGCGCGTCTACGGCAAGCCGCCCGATCCGGGCGTCCTGCTCGGCGAGTCGTGGGAGTGCTGGGACGCCAACCGGATCGCGAACGGCCCGCTCGCGCAGCACACGGTCGCCGACCTGCGGGCCGAGCTGGGCGCGACGCTGTGCGGCCCGATCGACGCGCACGGCATCTTTCCGGTGCTGACCAAGATCATCGACGCGCACGAGGCGCTTTCGGTGCAGGTGCACCCCGACGACGCCTACGCGCGGCGCGTCGAGCACCAGGCCAACGGTAAGACGGAGTGCTGGTACATCTTGGCCTGCGAGCCGGGTGCGGAACTGGTGCTCGGGTGGACCCGCGACACGACGCGCGCTGAGTACGAACGGCGCGTCGCGGACGGGACGCTCGGCGACATCTTGCGCCGCGTGCCGGTCGCGCCGGGCGAGGCGTACTATCTGCCGGCCGGCACGCTGCACGCGATCGGTGCCGGCATCCAGCTGTTCGAGACGCAGCAGGCCAGCGATTTGACCTACCGCATCTTCGATTGGAACCGCCTCGGCACCGACGGCAAGCCCCGCCAGCTGCACGTCTCGAAGGCGGGCGACGTGCTCGATTTCCGCGCGACCTTCCCCGGCGCGGTCGAACAGCTGACGTTCACCACCGACGGGCTCGATCGGACGCTGCTGATCGCCGACTCGCGCTTCGTGGTCGAGCGCGTGCGGCTCGGCGCGGCGACCGGCCTGGCGCTCGAGGGCCGGCCCGTCACGCTGACCGCGTGCGCCGAACCGTTGCGCGTGCAGGTCGACAACACCAGCGTGCGGCTCGCGCCGTGGCAAAGCGTGCTGATCCCGGCCGCGAGCGCCGAGGCGCTGCTCGTTCCCGACGGCCGCACGACGGCGAGCGCGCTGGTCGTGCGCCCGCAGCCCGATCTCGAGGCGCTGCGCGACGCGGTCGCGGCGGACGGCGTCCCGCACGACGTCTCGGAGCGGTTCTTCGCGCAATTCGGCTGACGTGACGACGCTGGTCCGCGGGGTCGGGCTCCGCGGCGCCACCGCGATCAACGTCATCACGATGGTCGGCATCGGACCGCTCATCACGATCCCGCTCGTGCTGGCCGCGCTGCACGGTCCGCTCTCGCTGGTCGCCTGGATCGCCGGCGCGCTGATCGCGCTGTGCGACGGACTGGTGTGGGCGGAGCTGGGCTCGCTCTTCCCGGGCTCGGGCGGCACGTACGGGTTCCTGCGCGCGACGTTCGGCGCGCAGGGCGTGCGCGCGCTGCCGGCGTTCCTATTCGCCTGGCAGACGATCTTCGCCGCGCCGCTGCTGTTGGCGTCGGGCTACATCGGCTTCGCCGACTACGCGGCGTATCTGGTTCCCGGCGGTCTGGGTCCGTGGCCGACGAAGTTGCTGGCCGTCGCGATCGGCGTCGTCACGCTGCTGGCGCTGGCGCGTGGGATCGGCGCGATCGCGCGGACGGGCATCGTGCTCGGCGCCGGGGTCGTCGTCACGCTGCTGTGCGTGATCGTGGCGGCGTACGCTCACCCCACCGTCGCCCAGCCGTTCGCGCTGGGCGCGGGCGACTCGCTCTGGGGCGGCCTGCGCACCGGCTTGGGCGCCGCGCTGATCCTCACGATGTACGACTACCTCGGCTACGGCCAGGCGGCGTGCATCGGCGACGAGCTGGTCGAACCGCGCCGCACGCTGCCGCGCGCGACCGTGTTGGCGGTGCTGCTGGTCGCGGTGCTGTACGTCGCGCTGCAGATCGGCGTCTTGCGCGCGCTGCCGTGGGCGGCCGTCGTCGCCGACCCGAGCGGGCTGGGCCAGCACGTCGGCTCGACGATCGTCGAGCACGCGGCCGGCGTCGGCGCGGCGATCGTGGTGACGGTGCTGATCCTGGTGACGACCTTCGCCTCCGTCTACGGCAACCTGCTGGGCTTCTCGCGCATCCCGTTCGCGGCGGCGCGCGACGGCCTGTTCCCGCGCGTCTTCGCCCACGTGCAGCGGCGCCACCGCTTCCCCGACGTCTCGCTGGTCACGATCGGCGTGCTGGCGCTGCCGGCGTGCTTGTTTCCGCTCGATCAGGTCATCGCGGCGCTGACGACCGCGATCGTGCTGGTCCAAGCGATCGCGCAGATCGTCGCGCTGGCCGTGCTGCGCGCGCGCGGCGAGCGCGCGCCGTACAGCATGCCGCTCTATCCGCTGCCCGCGCTGGTCGCGCTGGCCGGCTGGCTCTACGCCTTCGCCAGCGCCGGCGGCGCCGCGATCGGCTACGGGTTGGTCAGCATTGCCGCCGGCGTCGCGGTCTTCTGGTGGAGAGGGAATCATACGCGACCCGAGTGGCTTTGAGCGCCTTCGCAAGTGTCTGAGGGTGGGGTCGATCGCTACGGGTCGGCGAAAGGATTAGCGGAGGCTGGCCGCCCGCTTTCGCATTTAGCCGAAGATGGCGGCGTTGCTACCTTTTCGAGGGTGGAGTATGGGTGGTCGGTAGCATGGCTGGTAAAACGCACCTTCCTTTTGATGTTGTCGAGGCAGCAATCCAAGTTGCGGGCCAGGCATTTCACTATAAGAGCGGCTTGAAAAGGCTGTTCTTACGGGCGGGAGTACCACCCGCGATGTACGAGCGCTATGAGCAAGAAATGAAATATGTCATCGCGAGGAATGTTTTTGCTGATCTCGATGAACGCAGCACCGCAGGATACGAAATCGCGGTGCGGATTGTTCAAGAGATGTGCTCAATTAGGCGCATTGCTGATCCGAGCGTTGATGCAGCGGCTGCCAAGAAGGCCATTGAGCGGCTTAAGCAGCTTGCGAATGCTACCCTTATTTCCGAGGCAGAAGACGAGGTCGAACGAAAACGCCGGGAGCGACTCGAAAGCGAAAGGCTTTCGCAACTAAACTTCCGCCAAAAGACGCTCGGCGAGTTGCTACTGAAATACGGAGAACTGCTAAGAGAGGCGAATAGGCAAAAGGCCGGCTACGCCCTCGAAGAATTGCTTGAGGACCTTTTCCGAGCATATGAATTGGAATATAGACCATCTTATCGAGCGGCAGCGCAGCAGATCGATGGCGCTTTCAAGTTTGAAAAATTTGACTATCTGCTGGAAGTCAAGTGGACACAAGACGAAGCCGGACTTGAGCAGTTAGTAGCATTTAAGGGGAAGGTAGATAGCAAGATTCAGAGCACCCGCGGATTGTTCTTGTCAATGAATGGCTTTCGGGCCGACGTCGTCGAGGTTTTTCACCGCGGTACGAGCACAAACGTCATTTTGATGGACGGGCATGACTTGGTACTGATTCTCGAGGGACGGATCGAGCTACCTGATGCACTCGAATTAAAAACTTCGAAAGCCGCTCACGAGGGCACGCTATATGTGCCCCTCAGGCTCCACTGCTAGTGTTGAAGATTTCGGGGCTGGGGCATCTCAGCGCTAGCGGAGCTGCAGATCGTCCATGCGGCGCAGGCGCGCCGCCATCGTGCGCATCACGTCGAGTGCGAAGAAGGGTGTATTCTGGACGAGATAGAGGAACCGCTTCTGATCCACCTCGACGATCTTTGTCGGGGAGAACGCGGTCGCGGTGGCCGTGCGCGGCATCTGCTCGATGAGCGCCATCTCACCGAACATCGCGCCTGCCCCGAGGCGTTCGACGACCATGTCGCCGACCGTGAGGACCACCTCGCCGTCGAGCACTACAAACATCGTGTTGCCGGGGTCGCCGCGGTGAAAGAGCGTCTCGCCGGCGATCAACGTCCGGATATTGGGGTCGTTCTCGAAAATGTTCACGAGACCACTCCGAAGCGGGGGCGGGAGGTGCACACTATTTTTCGCCAAGCTCAATGCCGTACCCCGCGTAGAAAACCCGCTTCAGTACGGTAGGTCGTCGTGCTCGAGGCCGAAGTAGTGACCGAGCTCGTGCATGACGGTCTCGCGGACCTCGCGGAGCGCTTCTCGCCGCGAGCGGGCGATGCGGTTGATCGGGCCGCGGAACACCGCGATCTCGTCCGGCAGCAGGGGGTCGTCCGGGCCGCGGTCCGGCAACGCGACGCCGCGGTAGATGCCGAGGATCTCACCGCCGTCCTCGTCGTCGTGCCCCACCACCGACTCGACGTCGTCGGCGTTCGGCTCTTCCTCGACCGCGATCACGACGTTGTCGAGCATGGCGGCGAACCGTTCCGGCAGCGACGCCAGCGCCTCTTCGACGACGGCCTCGAACTCCGCGACCGTCAAGTTCGCGCCGGTATGCCGCGCCAGCCGCCGTTGGTATCGCGAACGCGGTGACGGATCCTGGCTTTCCATCGCGCCGATCGCCTTCCGCACCCTTGCGCGAAAGCACTGCTGAATGAGAGCCGGGTGACAAGCGGGCGCGTGTCGTGAGGGAAAGCGACGGAGTCTGGTAGTGCGCTGAGAACCATTCTCATCTTACGTTCAACACGTTCGGCAGTCTGGGAGCGTCGTACAGAGTGCCATGAATATCGCAGAGCGGCCGGCGACGAACGACCGCATTCATACCGTCATCTTGGAGCCTCCGCGCCGTCGCCCGCGGATCTGGCTCGCTGCCGCGGCGGTGCTCTGCATCGTCGCGATCATCGCTACACTGTTCGTCGTGCGTTCGCGTGCGTCGGCGGTGAGCTACACGACCGTTCCGGCGCAGACGGGATCTCTCGCGCAGACCGTCACCGCGACCGGCACGCTCAACCCGCAGAACACGATCAACGTCGGCACGCAGGTGTCCGGCACGATCAACACGATCCAAGCCGACTACAACTCCCACGTGAAGAAGGGCCAAGTCCTGGCCACGATCGATCCGACGACCTTCAACGCGGCGTTGGCGCAGGCGCAAGCACAGCTGGCGCAGGCGCAAGCGAACGCGCAGGCCGCCGCGGCCACCGCCACCGGCGGCCCCTCGAGCGTCGCCGAGGCGTCGGCGCAGGCCGCCGCCGCGGCCGCGGCCAGCAAAGCCGCGCTCGCGACCGCCCAATCGGCCCAGGCCGGCATCGCCACCGCGCAGTCGACGGTGACCAAGGACCAGAGCGCGCTCACCCTCGCGCAGCAGACGTTGTCTCGCGACCGGCAGCTGCTGGCTCAGGGCTACGTCGCGCAGAACCAGGTCGACACCGATCAGACCAACTTCGTCGCCGCCCAGCAGACGCTCGACGCGGCCAAGCTCGCCGTGACGCAAGCGCAAGCTCAGACCGCCGCTGCACAAGCGCAGGCGGTTCAGGCCGGCGCGACGCAGCAGGCGCAGACGGCACAGACGGGCGTGAGCAGCGCGCAGGCGGCGAATCAGGCCGCCACCGCGCAGGCCGACATCGCGGCGATCGGGATCGATCGCGCGCAGGTGACGACCGCCGAGCAGAACGTCAAGAACACGATCATCACCTCGCCGGTCGACGGCACGGTGATCGCGCGTGACGTCACGGTCGGGCAGACCGTCGCGGCCAGCCTGCAGACGCCAACGCTGTTCTCGATCGCGCAGGACCTCTCGAAGATGGAGCTGGACCTCGCGGTCGGCGAGCCCGATATCGGGCACGTCGCGGCCGGGGACCCGGTCAGCTTCAGCGTCCTGGCGTTCCCCAACCGCACCTTCACCGGGACCGTCGAGCAGGTGCGTCAAGCGCCGACGACCGTCAACAACGTCGTGACCTACACCGTCGTGGTGCTGGTCGGCAACACGGACGGCTCGCTGCTCCCGGGCATGACGGCCAACGCGACGATCCAAGTCGCGCACGTCGACAACGCCACCATCGTCCCGCTGGCCGCACTCAGCTTCCAGCCGCCGAGCGGCGCGTTCGGCAGCCATCACGCACGTCGTCCGCAGGGTGCGAGCGCACCGGCCGGTGCCGCCAAGTCGACGGCGCATGCGTCGAGCAGCTCTCCGTGGGGCGCGACGCAGACGGTGAGCAGCGGCGCGGTGACGCCGGGCTCGACCGGACGCGTGTTCGTCCTGAGCGGCAAGACGCTGCGGCCGGTTCCGGTCCACGTCGGACTCGTCAGCGCGACGCAGGCGACGGTTACGCCGCTGCGCGGGACCCTCGCGGCCGGTGACGCGATCGTCACCGCCGACACCGGCGGCGCGCGGGCGACGCACGCCGCAGCCGGCAATCCGCTGGCCGGTGGTCAGGGCGGCGGTGGCCGGATGCTCGGAGGTGTGCGATGACACCGGTCGTCCAAGTGCGCGCTCTGCGCAAGGTCTATCCGCTCGACGGCGGCGACGACGTCGTCGCCCTGCGCGGGGTGGACCTCGACATCCATGACGGCGAGTTCCTCGCCGTCATGGGGCCCTCGGGCTCGGGCAAGTCGACGTTCATGCACATCGTCGGCCTGCTCGACCAGCCGACGTCCGGTTCGTACACCTTCGCCGGTCACGAGCTGACCTCGCTGGGCAAGGACCAGCTCGCCGACCTGCGCTCGCGGGCGCTGGGGTTCGTCTTCCAGGCGTACAATCTGCTGCCGCGCACGACGGCGGTCGAGAACGTCGAGCTGCCGATGATCTACGCCGGCGTCTCGGCGAGCGAACGCCGCGAGAAGGCGATGGCGGCGCTCGACGCGGTCGGGCTCGCCAAGTACGCGCATCATCAGCCCAATCAGCTCTCCGGCGGTCAGCAGCAGCGCGTCGCCATCGCGCGCTCGATCGTCAACCAACCACAATTGATCCTGGCCGACGAGCCGACCGGCGCGCTCGACACCGCGTCCTCCGAGGACGTGATGGCGCTCTTCCGGCGGCTCAACGAGGAACGCGGCATCACCGTCATGCTCGTCACGCACGAGCCCGACGTCGCCGCGCACGCGCGCCGGCTGGTCACGTTTCGCGACGGCGTCATCGTCTCCGATGCGCCGACCGCGAAGGAGGTCGTGCTGGCATGATCAGCTTCGTTCAAACCGTACGCATGGCGCTGCAGGCGCTGGTACGCAACAAGTCGCGCTCGCTGCTCACGATGCTCGGCGTCGTAATCGGCGTTGCGGCGGTGATCGTCACCGTCGCGATCGGAACGGGCGCCAAGAGCTCCGTCGCGAGTCAAATCAACGCTCTCGGCAGCAACATGCTGGTCGTGCTGCCGGGCAGCGTCTCGACGACGGGCGCGCGCACGGGCCTGGGCGGTGCGTCGACGCTCACCGCGGCCGACGGCATGGCCATCGCCCAGTTGCCCGGCGTCGCGGCGGTCTCGCCGGTGGTCAACCTGCGCACGCAGGTCATCGCCGGCGGGCAGAACTGGCAGACGACGGTCAGCGGCGTCGCGCCCAGCTACACCTACGTGCGGAGCTGGCCGACCGCCAGCGGCCGGTTCTTCACCCAAGACGAGACCAACAGTTCGGCCAAGGTCGCGGTGCTCGGCCAAACCGTCGTCTCGCAGCTCTTTCCGGGCGGTCAGAACCCGGTCGGCACGACCGTCGAGATCGGCAACGTCCCGTTCACGGTCATCGGCACGCTGACGGCCAAAGGACAGAGCGGTCCGGGCCAAGATCAGGACGACACGGTGCTCATCCCCTACACCTCGGCGCAGCAGCGCATCACGGGGACGACGACGGTCGCCGAGCTGATGGTCTCCGCGGTCGACCAGGATCACCTCGATCCGGTGCAGGCCCAGATCACCTCGCTGCTCGAGCAGCGTCACCAGATCGCGGCCGGGCAGCCCGACGACTTCCAGGTGCGCAACCTGGCCGACATCGCGCAGGCCGCGTCGGCGACGGCGTCGATCCTCGCGCTCCTGCTGGCGTCGGTCGCGGCGGTCTCGCTGCTGGTCGGCGGGATCGGGATCATGAACATCATGCTCGTCTCGGTCACCGAGCGCACGCGCGAGATCGGTTTGCGCGTCGCGGTCGGCGCCCGCGGCGCGGCGATCCTGCGCCAGTTCCTGATCGAAGCGGTCGTCTTGGCGACCGGCGGCGGCGGGATCGGCGTCGTGCTCGGCGTCATCGGCGCCGGTGCGATCGCGCTGTTCGCGCACTGGCCGGCGAGCGTGCCGTTCTCGGCGGTCGCGATGGCGCTGGCGTTCTCGGCGGCGGTCGGCGTGTTCTTCGGCTACTGGCCGGCGCGCAAGGCGGCCGCCCTCGACCCGATCCGCGCCCTGCGCTTCGAGTAGCGCGCGAAGAGGGAGCGCGTCGCCTGACGGCGGCGCGCTCCCCAGACGCTAGCGTCCCTTACCACTGCATCGGTGCGCGGTCGCAGGGACTTGAGAGCTCGATTGTGCGCTGCGAAGCGGGTCACAGATCGAGCTGCCGCCACCCGTGCCGGCAGGTGCCAGGCAAGGGCCTTCATCGTTATCCGGCGCCGTCGAATGGGGACGTTGCCGGACACGATGAGCAGGACGAGTACGCAGAAGACGGCAGCCGGCGCCCTCTTGGCGCTGGCGCTGGGGGTCCTCCCGGCGCTCGCGATCGCGCAGGGAACGGGCGCCGGCGGGGGCACGAGCGGCGGTGCAGGCACGAGCGGCGGCACGAGCGCCGGTGCCAACGGAACCGGGGGCGCCAACGGCAGCGCGGCCGGCACGAACGGCGGCACGACCGGGACGACGAGCACGACCAACGGGTCGACGGGGACGAACGGCGTCTCGACCGACACGACCGGCTCGACCAACGCGACCGGCAACAACGGCACGACGAACGCCAACGGCACGTCGACCGACACCACGACCAACGCGAACGGCACCAACGCCAACGGGACCGGCGGCACGACCAATGCGGCGGGTGGCGGGAACGACAACGGCACCGGCACGGGCTCGACCAACGCCAACGGCGGTACCGGCGGCGGCAACGGCAGCGCGAACGGCGGCAGCGCCGGTCAGGACACGAAGACGACCGACAACACCTCGTCGAGCGGCGAAGGCGGCGGCTGGGGCCTGATCGGTCTGCTCGGCCTACTGGGCCTGATCGGGCTGCGCCCGAAGCGCGCGACGACCACGACCGTCGCGACCAAGCCGCCGGTGACGGCCGCGCCGATGACCGATCCGCTGACCGGCAAGACGATCGCCGTCGTCAAGGAAGAGACGGTCGTCGAGCCGGTCGTCAGCGAAGTCGGCGTGGGCGACGAAGGTTAACGGAACCAGAAGTTCGACTGACCGGTTCCGATCGCGGCCTCGTAGCGGCCGAACTGCTGGCCCGGCGTGTTCCACGCCGGGCCGCCGTGCGCTCCGGCCAGCACGAGATAGTGCGCGAAGCGCCCCTCGGGCGAGCACGTCCGGCGGAACTCGTCGGCGTGCGCCAGCACGGCGGCGTGATCGCCGGCGCGCCACCAATCCATGATCCGCTCGTCCCATGCGCGCAGCGCCGGGTCGCTGATGTCGCGCGGATCGGCGCTGGCGCGCTCGCGGATCGTGGCCAGCGGCCAGAACCGGTGCGACATCCCGCCCGAGGCGATCAGCAGCACGCGCCGTCCGGTCCGCGTGGCGGCGGCCGCGATCGCCTCACCCAAACGCAGGTTCGGCTCGACCTCGGCGGTGTCGCAGACGGAGATCGGCAGGACGCGCTGCTTGGCCGGGCCCGGGTTGTAGTAGTGCATCGGGTTGAGCGTCCCGTAGTGCACCGGCAGGCCGCGGTGCGCGGCCGCCTCGGCCGGCACGCCGCGCTCGCGCGCCTCCGCCGCGATCGCGGCGGCCAGCTCGGGATCGCCCGGATAGTCGTAGGCGTACTCGTGGATCATCCACGGGATCTCGTCCGAGGTGTAGATGCCCGCGTGCCGTTCGTGCGCGTTGAGGACGAACTCGAGCGTCGTGTGCCAGTGGGTGTCGATCAGCACGAACGTGTCGAACTCGAGCGCCGCGATGCGCTCGCGGTGAATCTGCGCGAGCGCGTCGTAGAACGTCGTGATGTTGTCGCGCATATACTCGCGCCGCGCCTGCTGGTCGAGGATCATCAGGCGCGGGACGTGCGTCGAGAACAGGCCGGCGGCGATCACGCGACGATGGCGGCTCGGCTGTCCTCCGGCGTCCAGCCGTCGGGGCCGGCGTAGCGCATCGGCGGCAGGTTGGGGATCTTCGAGCGGAAGATCAGGTACTGGCGAAAACCATCGAGCTCGAACTGCCGCTTGTCGGCGATCATGCCGGCCTCGTAGAGTGAGTTGGCGATGGCGGAGTCGCGGCCGAGCTTGCGGATCGTGATCGGCAGCAGCTTCTCTTCGAGGTCGAGGATGCGGAAGGCGGCCTCTTCGGGGTCGGGCGACGCGTCGATCGCCTCTTTGACGATCTTCAGCCCGGTCCCGATGTGCCGCACCTCGTCGTGCATGACGTACTCGTAGGTCACCGCGGTCGCCAGGTCGCCGTAGCGTTTGGCCAGGTCGATGATCGAGTTGAAGAGCACGTGCGCCGAGTACGACTCGAGCGTGCAGACCTGGCCGTAGACGATCTCGACGAAGGTCGGCAGCCCGTTGACGAAGCGGAACAGCTCGGTCTGCTCGTAGGGAACGTCGAGCGAGTCGGCCAGATCGAGGTCGCGCACGCGACGCCACTCGATCTGGGTGTGCCGCACCTCGTCGAGCGCGTGCGTCGCGTAGAAGTACTGGATCGTCGGCCGGTTGGTCTTGGTGATGATCTGCGCGACTTGGCTGGTCGTCTGCGCCTCGCCCCAGCAGGTCGTCAGCATGATCGGCTTCATCGCCGCCTTGTACTCGCGGGAGAGCTCCGGATCGTGCGTCTTGTGCGTGCGATACTTTTCGAGCAGCGCCTTGGTGTCGCGGTACTGGTGCTCGATGTATTCTTCGTACGACTCGAGCGTGCCGAAGGTCTGCAGCTCCGCGTCGGGGACGTGCTTGGGGATGACGCTGACGGAGTTCACGAATGACATGACGTTCCTCTTCAGGCGGCTCGGGCGAAGCCCGAACGCGAAGGCTTCCGCGAAGCGGAAGCCACTAGTAGGCGATGCACACGAGCTTGGGCTCGGTGAAGAAGTCCAGCGACCAGCGGCCGCCCTCGCGGCCCAGGCCGCTCATCCCGACGCCGCCGAACGGCTGGCGCAAGTCGCGCAAGAAGTAGCCGTTGACCCAGCACATCCCGGCGCGCACGCGCTCGGCGAAGCGCAGGCCGCTCCCGACGTCGCGCGTCCAGATGTAGGAGGAGAGGCCGAAGCGCGTCGCGTTCGCGCGCTCGACCACCTCGTCGAGCGATGCGAACCGGAAGATCGACTGGACGGGACCGAAGACCTCTTCGCGCGCGATCGTCTGCGTCTCGTCGCGCGGCGCGTAGATCGTCGGCGAGTAGTAGTTGCCGGCCGCGAGCGCGGCGCTGCCCGGCCGCGCGCCGCGCAGCAGTGCCTCGACGCCCTCGGCGTCGGCCTGCGCGCAGAAGGCCTCGACCCGTTCGCGGTGCTGCGGCGTGATCAGCGGCCCCAAGTCGCTCTCGCGCGACTGCGGATCGCCGACGCGCAGCGCGCGCACCGCCGCCAGATAGCGCTCGACGAAGCGGTCGTAGATCCCGCTCTGCACGTAGAGGCGCGTGCCGGCCAAACAGACCTGCCCGCTGTGGCGGAACATCGCCAGCACGCTGCCCTCGACCGCCAGCTCGAGGTCGGCGTCGTCGCAGACGACGTTGGCCGACTTGCCGCCCAGCTCCAACGTCACTTTCTTGAGCGTCGCGGCGGCGGCCAGGTTGATCGCCTTGCCGGTCGGCTCGCTGCCGGTGAACGCGACCGCGTCGACGCGCGAATCGGCGACCAGCGGCGCGCCGGCACCCGGCCCGAAGCCGGTCACCACGTTGACGACGCCGTCGGGGACGCCGGCCCGCGAGCACAGCTCGGCCAGCTTGAGCGTCGAGAGCGGAGTGAGCTCCGAGGGCTTGAGCACGCAGGTGTTGCCGGCTGCGATCGCCGGCGCGATCTTCCACGTCGCCTGCATCAGCGGCGAGTTCCACGGCGTGAGCAGCGCGCAGACGCCGACCGGCTCTTCGCGCACGATCGAGGCGATCTCGCGCTGCGCGCCCAGGAACGGCTTGCGGTCGAAGAACGCCGCTTGTTCGCGGTGCTCGATCGCGCCGGCGAAGAACGCGCAGTTGTCGGCCGCGCGCGGGACGTCGCGGTCGGCGGTCTCGCGGAACGGTTTGCCCGCGTCGCGCGATTCCAGCCGCGCCAGCTCCTCGCGCTGCTCGATCAGCAGCTCCGCCAGCCGGCGCAGCACCGTGGCGCGCTGCGCGATCGTCGTGCGCGGCCACGGTCCGTCGTCGAACGCGCGGCGCGCCGCGGCGACGGCGCGCTCGACGTCGGCGGCACCGCCGCTCGCGATGCGCGCGACGATCTCGCCGCTGGCCGGATCGCGATCGTCGTAGGTCGCGCCGTCGGCGGCGTCGACCGCGCGCCCGTCGATCCAGAGCTGCGCCGTCGGCACGTCGCTCGCGATCATGACGTCGCGTGCACCGCGACGCGCTTCTCGGGCCGCATCGCGGGCACGACTTCGAGCAGCTCGGGCAGCCGCTTCGTGATGCGTTCCTCGGCGTCGTCGGGCGCGAGGTAGGGCGGGCGGGCCGGCCCCATCTCGATCCCCGTCACCACGCTGGCCGTCACCTTGGTCATCCCCAGCGCGCCCAGCGCCGCTTCGCCGCCGCGCGGGAAGACGCGGTTGAGCCGGCGCTGGATCTCTTCGGCGAGCCGGACGTCGCCGTTGCGCCAGGCCTCGTCGATCGCGACGCAGGCCGGTACCGCGAAGACGTTGATCTGCCCGCCGTTCGAGCCCAACAGCCGGCCCGTCAGGTACGCGCGGAAGGTCTGCAGGTACAATGCGCGCCCGCTGAGCGCGTCGGCGACCGCTTCGAGGTGCTGCAACTCCGTCTCGACCTCTTTGACCGCGACGACGTTGTGCAGCTCGGCGACCTTTTGGAAGAAGGCCGGCGACATGTGGAACTTCGAGAGCGCCGGGTTGTGATACACCGTGACCGGGATCAGCTCGGCCTCGGCGACGGCGCGGAAGTGCTCGTACGCCTCGCGCTCGCCGACCTTCCAGTAATACGGCGCGATCACCACGGCGCTGTCGTAGCCGAGCTCGGCGGCGAGCTTCGTCCACTTCATCGCTTGCAGCGTCGTCGCGCCCGAGGTCATCGCCGAGGCGCTCTTGCCCGGGTGCTTGCGCGCCTGGTCCACGACGATCTCCAGCACCCGGCGGCGCTCGTCGTCCTCGAGGTGGAGGAACTCGCCGATCGAGCCGCTGGCGACGACGCCGGTCGCGCCGTGGGCGAAGCACCAGTCGATCTGCGCGCGCAGCGCGCCCTCGTCGAGGGCGTAGTTCGTGCGGTTCATCGGGGTGACGACCAGCCCGATGACGTCCTTGAGGGTGTCGCGGAAGCGTTCGACCTGCATGGCGGGTGCTACACCCCCATGCGGCCCGGCTACCTGCCGGGCCGCACGACGTTTTCAGTCGCCGTCATCAGCGGCGCTACTGGCGCCCTCGGCGTCCGGGGCCGCGGGGCCGCCCACGACGTCGGCCCGCTTGGCGCCGCTGGTGGCGAGGGCCGGCTTTCCCGCCGCCTTCAGGTCGGCGTCGGCCTTGGCGACCTCGCCGGCGACGAACGCCGCGACCTGCGCCATGGCGGCCGCGTATGCCCGGTCGACGCGCGCGGCGTAGTCCGCCACCGCCGGCGTGATCACGCCGCCGCCGACGTAGGTCATGCGCTGCAGATCCTCGCGCACGCGGCCGGGCCGCTGGATCGAGTCCTCGTCGTTCTCGTAGTCCGCCGTCAGCAAGCCGCGCAGCGCGAGCGCGCGCTCCCGCGCGGCGGCCAGCTCCGCCGCCAGCGGCGGCGCCGCGCCGGCGGCGCGCTGCGGCGCCGATGCGGCGATCGCGTCGAGCCGGTTGAGCGCGGCGTCGACCGCGCCCAGCTCGGTCAGGTGCCGCTTCGCGAACGCGTGACCGGTCAACAGGTCGGACCGGCTCAGGTGCGCGCGCGGGTCCGCTTCGACCACGATCGATTGTTTCAGCGTTTGCCCCGCCAGCACGATCTGCGCGACGTACACGCCCGGCGGCACCTGCGCACCGGTTTGCGGTCCCTGGTACTCGCGGCGCGCCGCGCCCGTCCACGGTGTCGGCGCGTCTTCGCGCAGATCCCACGTCACCCGGTTGATCCCGACGAAGTTGGTGACCCACGGAACGTCGCGGTCGCTGACGCGATGCGTCCCCGCCAGCCGGCGAATGCGCGCACCGCCGGCGTCGAGGATGTCGATCTCCGGCGCGCTCGCGCCCGGCGTCTTCTGGTAGAACGAGATGATCGCGCCGCTGGGCGGGTTGGTCCCGGCGAAGCCGGTGTACAGCCCTTCGTCGTCGGCGTGCGTGGAGAACAGGTACGTCGTGCGGATGGGGAACAGCGCGACGCCGGCCGCCTCGGCGGCCGGCAGCTGCTGAATCGGCGCGAGGTCGTCGAGGACGTAGACGTCGCGGCCGTGCGTCGCGACCAGCAGATCGTTCCAGCGCGGCTGCACGCGCAGGTCGAAGACCGCCGCCGGCGGCAGGCCGAGCGCGGGTCGCTCCCAGTGCCGGCCGTCGTCGTACGAGAGCCACAGGCCGCGCTCCGTGCCCAAATAGACCAGGTGCGGGTTGCGCGTGTCGGGCCGGATCGCGCGCGTCTCTTGGTCGGCCGGCAGACCCGCGACGATCGCGCTCCAATGCGCGCCCCAGTCGTGGGTCACGAACGCGTACGGGCGCGGGTCGCCCAGATAGTGCTGGTCGAGCACCGCGTAGGCGGTGCCGGCGACCAGCGGCGACGGCGCGACCATCTCGAAGCGGCCGTATTGGGGAATCCCGGCCGGCGTGACGTTCGTCCAGTGCGCGCCGCCGTCGCGGGTGAGCTGCACGAGCCCGTCGTCGGTGCCGACCCAGATCTCGCCGCGCGTTTTGACCGAGCCCTCGACGTCGAGGATGGTGTCGGTGTTCTCCGCGCTCGACACGTCGAGCGCCAGCGGGCCGCCCGAGGGCTGCTGGTGGGCCTTGACGTCGGCCGTCAGGTCGGGCGAGATCGCGCGCCAGTGCACGCCGCGATCGTGCGTGGCGAAGACGACGTTGGCGCCGAGCCAAGTCGCCGTCGGGTCGAACGGGTCGAAGCCGATCGGCGCGTCCCAGTTGAAGCGATAGGGGGCGTCGGCGATGCGGAAGTCGGTCGCCGACGTGCCGATGTACGGCTGCACGAAGAAGCTGCGCTGCGCGGTGCGGTCGTAGACGCTGACGCGGCCGGTCTGCAGATCGGTCCAGACCAAATTCGGATCGCGCGGATCCGGCCACGCCCACTGCCCGTCGCCACCGACGATGCGCTCCCAGGCCGCGTTGGGAATCCCTTCGGGATCGAGCGCGTTGGTCGGGCCGCAGAAGCCGTTGTTGTCTTGCAGGCCCACGCACACGCGATACGGTGTCTGGTCGTCGTAGCCCAGGTGGTAGATCTGCCCGATCGGGACGTTCTCCGAGAACGACCAATGCGTGCCGCCGTCGAGCGAGATCGCGTAGCCGCCGTCCTCACCCGAGATCAGGCGCTTGGGGTCGTCGGGCGCGATCCACAAGTCGTGGTAGTCGACGTGCACCTCGTCGGCGATCTCTTTGAACGTCTTGCCGCCGTCCTTCGACTCCGAGAGCTGCTCGGAGACGCCGTAGAGGTGATCGGGGTTCGACGGGTCGACGCGCAGGTGCGAGAAATAGAACGGCCGCTGATCGACCAGCGTGTTCTTGGTCATCAGCTTCCAGCTCGCGCCCGCGTCGTCGGAGCGCCACAAGATGCCGTCCTTCGACTCGATCAGCGCGTAGACGCGGTTCGGATCGGACGGCGCCACCGCGAGACCGATGCGGCCGGTGATCCCCTCCGGCAGCCCGTGACCGGTCAGCCGCGTCCAGGTCGTGCCGCCGTCGGTGGACTTGTAGAGGCCGTCCTCGGGACCGCCCGAGGTGAACGTCCAGGGCATGCGCCGGAACTGCCAGATGCCGGCGTACACGACGTTCGGATTTTTCGGATCGGCGACCATCTCGCTCACGCCGCTCGAGGGTCCGACGAAGAGCGTCTTGGTCCAGGTCTTGCCGCCGTCGGTGGTGCGGAAGACGCCGCGCTCCGGCGAGTCGGCGAAGACGTCGCCCAGCGCGCCGACCAGCACGACGTTCGGGTCGCGGGGATCGATCACGATCGAGGCGATCGAGCGGGTTCCGGTCAGCCCGACGTTCGCCCAGGTCTTGCCGCCGTCGGTGCTCTTGTAGACGCCCGCGCCGGCGATGACGTCGTTGCGCGGATTGGCCTCACCGGTGCCGACCCAGACCACCTGGTGATCGCGTGGATCGATCGCGACCGCGCCGATCGACGCGACTCCGGTGGCGTCGAAGACCGGCGACCAGGTCGCGCCGCCGTTGTCCGTCTTCCAAACGCCGCCGCCGCCCGATCCGAGGTAGTACAAGCGCGGATCGCCGGCAACGCCGGCGACCGCGGAGACGCGTCCACCGGCCAGGGCCGGCCCGATCAGCCGCAGCGCGAGCCGGTTATAGGGCGGGGTGGGCGTCGGGGTCGGATGGGGCGTCGGCGACGCCGGCGCGTCTTGCCCCAGCGCGACGGCCGGCAGCATGGCGAACAGCAGGGTCGCCAAAGCGACACGGACCGGTGAGTAAGACGTGACACACCCTCCCGACGGGACGACGCGAGATAGCTCGTCCTACGAGAGAATGCGAACGCGTCCTGTCGGGGCCCTCAGCGGCGGTAGGTGATCGTCGGGACGCGGGTCTTGCGGCGGGTCAGCAGGTTGCGCAGCGTGAGGAACGCCACGACCAGCGCCGCGATGATGGCGGCGATGAACACGATCTTGAGCACGAAGGCCAGGAGCACCAGCAGCACGATGCCGAGCGCGACGATCCCGGTCACCTGGAGAAAGAAACGCATCACGACCTCCGCCCCCAGCTACCCTGCGAACCAAAGCCAAGTTTCAGCCGGGTGGTTGCGGGCACCCGGCTGCTGATGGCATACTGACCGTACCATGGACGGCGTTTCCGCAGCCAGTTCCACGATGGACATCGCCGCCGGCGGCACCTCCGCGGTCGCGGTCGACGTGCTGCGCGATACCGAGCAGCTGGCGGCCGTGCAGGTCGACGAGCTCTTCGCCTCGCTCGGCCTGGGCACCGCGATCAGCGCCCTCGTCTAACGGCCCAGGTACTCCAACGCGACCAGCGCCGCCGCGACCTGCGAGCCGGCGTTGATGCGGCCGTCGAGCGCCATCGCGCGCAGCTCGCCGGCCGGTGCCAGCACGACCTCGATCTCTTCGGTCAGGTCCGGATCGGGCGCCACCGTCGCGCGCGCGTCGCGCACGACGAAGAGGTGAAAGCGGCCGGTCGAGTTGGTCGGATCGGCGAGGAACGTGCGCACGAACTCCGGCTCCGCGCCGGTGTAGCCGGTCTCTTCGGCCAGCTCGCGCGCCGCGCACGCCGCCGGCGCTTCGTCCGGCTCGAGCATGCCGGCCGGCAGTTCGAGTACGAACTCGCCGATGCCGTGCTTGTACTGGCGCACGAGGAGAACGTCGTCATCCGGCGTCAGGGCGAGGACGACGCAAAACCCGCGCGATTCGCGCACGAAGTACTCTTCGACGACCGTTCCGCTGGGCAGCTCGATGCGGTCCGCGCGCAGTCGCAAGAACGGCGTCTCGATCGGATAGGCCGACGAGAGGATACGCCAAGTTTTCATCCGCCGCTCACTCATCGTGACGGGTATAGCACATGGCCGCACCGAATCGGAAGGGCCACCCCACCGGTTTGAACCTTTTCCTTGCGGGGAGACGAACGATCGAAAAGATCGAAATCGGTCGGCACTACGATACGGCGTACGGCACGCTCTGGAAAGACGGGACGTACTTCCCGCGCGGCACGCGCGTGTTGGTGTCCGGGCTACACATCGAGCAAGGCTTCTGCGTACGGTTTCCTACCGAGGTCGAGGGCGAGCCGCTCGAGACGTGGGAGGACTGGGACGAGATCGAGTTCCTCGCCGAGGAAGGCTCGGTCGAAGAGGGCGAGGATCTGCCGTCCAACGTCCTCTCCGAAGCCCGTGAAGTGCTCGACAACGCCGAGGACGGCTGCCACCTGCACCTGCACGAAGGCGACTAGCGCGCGCGGCGGCGCGCTCGTCGCACCGTTGCGCTACGGATCGTCGGTGCAGTAGCTGTTGCACACGAAGTTGACCCAGCCCGTGGTTTGTTGCGCGGTCGAAATGATCGGAGTGGCCTGCGTGTAGTAGGGCAAGCCCGTGTATCCCGGCGCATAGGGGCCGTCGGTCGGGAACGGGCCGACCGTGGTCGAGAACTCCGCCTCCACCGCGTTGGAGCCGTCGTAGTAGAGCACCCACGCACCACTCGCGACTTGACCGATCCGGCTCGTCCCGCTCGACGTCTGTTGGACGAGCGCGATCGTGGGCATCCCGCCGGCACCGACGGGATCCGTGCCGAAGTAGCAGCTGTCGATCGACTGCGCGAGATCTCCCGCGACCGCGTATCCGTAAGCCCATCCATCCGACGTCGGGGCGTACGTGTAGTTGTCGAGCGAGAAGGTCGACGGGGAGTCGGAATCCGTTCCGTCCGGCGTGCCGGCGGCGTCCCCCAGGGTGGGCGCGAACGCCATGCCGAGCTGGTACGGCGCGATCGACATCGTCACCGTGACGCCAACGGTCGTACCCGCCGACGTCGCACTGGGTATGGTTCCCTCGCCGTAGGCCAGCAGATCGCCGCCGCTATCCGCCTCGACGTTGGTGTACGTCGGGAACGTGGTCGGCGGTGATTGATCGCCCTCGTTGACTTCGTAGACGTACACGTTCGTCGAACAGCCGTCGGCGACGATCGGCACGGACGCGACTTGCGATCCATCCGGCTGATTCGGCGCTACCGGCACGATCGTAACGGTGTTGAAGTTGAAGATGCCCATCGTGTACTGTTGGCACGAGCCCCAGGACGCGATCTCGAGGTAGCTCCCAACCGCGGGATCGACGAACTTCGGCGTGCGTCGTGGACCGCCGGCGCCTTTTCGCGCGCTCGCGCTCAGGTGTTCCTTGATGTGCGAGAACTTGATGTGCAGCGTGCCGGTCGCCTTGGCGATGTTCTGTGTCGTCGGAGTCGGCGTCGCGGTGGGCGCCTTCGGCGTTGCCGACGGCGCCGCCGCGCCGCCGCTGCACGCAGCGAGGAGCGGAGCGCACCCGAGACCGAGTGCGAGGAAGAACAACCGAGGGGAGGCGGTCACGGGTGGACCCTCTTGAGCTGCAGCTTGCGGCCGTGGTTCTCCACGGTCAACGAGCCCTGGGTGAACTGGAACATCAGTGTCGAGACGTCGGCGTTGGTGTCCGTTGCCGTGACGGCGCACCCGGACGTCGGCGGCGCGTTGGGCTGCACGAAGAACGCGAACTGCGGGCTCGGGGTCGCGCTGGTCGTCTGGAGACTGCTCGGACTCGTCGTCGGCGGCGCGGTCCCGGCCGGCAACGGCGAGGGGCTCGCGGTGCCGACGATGCCGACCAGCCCGATGTCCGCGGCGCAGTTCGTCGCGTCGAGCGAGATCGTCTGGCCGGAGACGAGCGCGCTCGTATCGACCTGGAAGTCGTACTCGGTCCACGGGAGCAGCGGATTCCAGCCGGCCTGGAACGTCGCGTCGCCGTTCGCCTCGTACGAAGGTTGGAAACCCTCGTAGTCCTGATAGTCGTCCCACACCATCGGGATCGGGGTGGGCGACGCCGTCGGCGTCGGCGTCGGCGCCGGCGTCACGTTCGGCCAGATGACGTACACGATGGTGCCGGTCTGCGGCGTCTCGCCGATCGACGCGGTCACCTGGATATCGGCCTCGTTCGCCGTGTTGCCGATCGGCGCGGCGACGACCACGTCCGCCGGTGACTCGACGTTGACCGTCGGGCTCCCCAGCGAGCTCGAAGCCGAGGTCACGCCGCCCTGCGGAAACGCGTAGGTCGCCGTCAGCTGCAGGAGGGACTCGGGCGCGGGTGTCGGCGTGGGCGTCGGCGTCGGGCCTTCCGGATAGGGGTGCAGCACCGGCCCGCCGGCCGCCTTGCGGTGCGTCGAGGTGATCTGGACGGTCCCGTACGCGATCGTCAGCGTGACCGGCGTCGTGAACGTGTCCGGCGTGATGATCTGGTTGCCCGCGTTGTCGAGCGCCACGACGAAGATTCGCGCGCTTTGCGGAATCGATCCGTCGCCCTCGCCGGCGCAGTCCGCCAGCGGGATATCGGGCAACGCCGACAGGCAGCCGATCTCGGCGGTGGCCTCCGGCCCGAACGGTCCGGTCGTCGTCGTGTCGTCGGTCGCGATGTAGACGCTGGTGATCGGGCCGGCCAGTGAGAGCTGCGCGGTGTTGGTCGCGTTGTTCTGCACGTTGAGGTAGGTCGCGCCGCTGCCGATGTGCGTGCCGCTGCCGTCGGTCGACGCGTAGACGTTGGCGAGGTAGATGTCCTCTCCGAGCGGGGCGCTGATCTGGAAGGTGCAGGTGATGGGCGTCGTCTCGCCGTCCCCGGTGCAGCCCGGCGCGCCCGCCATCAGCGAGTACGCCGGGGTCGTCGAGCCCGGCGTGACGCTGGCGTTCGAGGTCTCGAGCAGCGTGAACGTGATCGATTGCGTCCCGGCCGGTACCGTTTTGGGCGTCCGCACGTTGGCGCGCGCCGCGCGCCACTTCGCCGCGGACGACGACGACGCGAGCGGGACGGTGATCTGGAACGACGCCTTCGCATAGCCCGCCGGCGCGCTGGTCGGCGCGCTGGTGGGCGCCGACGTACCGGGTGCGGTGGGCGGCCGAACCGCGCCTCCACCCCCGCCTCCACCGCCACATGCGGCGAGCACGGCGACGATGCCGAGAATAGCAAACCGGCGTCGGAACATGACGACCTCTGTGTTGAACCGTTCTTTTGGGGTGCGAACGCCCGCTCGTACCGCTGGTCGCGATGTACCACGAGCCAGGGCTCGGTACCTGTGGCAGCCGAAGCGTGCACGGTGACCGCGCCGCCGATGCGCCGCTGGCAAAACCTGCTCGCTCTCTTTGCTGTGCTGCTCGCGTCGGCTGCTCTCCTGCCTCTACGGCCAGGCGTCCGGCTCGGCTTCGTCGCCGCGGCGGTCGGGGTGATCGTCGCCGTGCTCGTCTCGCGGCTGCGCGCTCATCAGCCGAGCGGGCGCCGGCCGAGCGGCCCCGACGTCTACGACCGGATCGCGAAGATCCGCGCCGAGCGCGAACGCCGCCGACACCACTGAAACGAGCTGCCGCGCCGCGCGCGGCGTTCAGAAACGGGGCACGACGAACAGCGTGCGCGCGCCGTCGACCGCGATCTGCACGCCGATGCACAGCAAGATGAAGGCCGAAAGGCGCAGCAGGACGTTGACGCCGCTGTCGCCCAACCGGCGCAAGATCGTCTCGGCGTAGCGGTAGCAGAGGTAGATGACGATGGCCGTCGCGGCGACGCCGAGGATGCCGCCCAGCTCCTCGAGCAGCGCGGCCCGGCTGCGCAGCACGTCGCTGACGCTGCTCCCGATCGTCAGCATCACCGCGATCGATCCGGGCCCGACCGTCAGCGGCAGCGTGAGCGGATAGAACGCGCCGCTCATCACCGCCGCGACCGACGCCGCCGGCGCGCGGTTCTCCGGATCGTCCTGCCCTTGGTTCAACAAGCGCCAACCGGTGGCGGCGACGACGATGCCGCCGGCGATCTGCACCGCCGGCAGACTGAGCCCGAAGAAGCGCAGCACCAGCGAGCCCGCGACCAGCGAGACCAGCGCGAGCGCGAAGCTGTTGTACGCCACCCGGCGCGCCAACTTCGCGCGCGTCGCATCGTCGGTGCCGCTCGTGTAGCGCAAGAAGATCGGCGCCATCCCGAGCGGGTTGACCACCGGGAACAGCGCCAGGACCACGAACAGAAAGCCGTGTACGAACGGCCCGGACAGAAACGCGTGCACCGAGCTCATGAGCCCGCTCGCTCTTCGCCGGCTTCGCGGGCCAGCATCTCGGCGTAGATCTCGGCGACGCGGGCCAGGGTGTCGGCGTCGGCCGGGGTCTTGTCGGGGCGTAAGCGGACGATGCGCGGGAAGCGCAGCGCATAGCCGCCGGCGTGCAGCCGGCTCTGTTGCACGACGTCGAACGCGATCTCGACGACGAGCTCCGGCTCGACCACGATCTCGCGCCGCCGCAATCCCAGCCGCGCGTAGGCCCGGCGCGCGTCGTCGGGCGGAAGACGATGGGTCTCGAACCAGGCCGTCTGCTCGGCGATCTCGACGTCGGTCAGCCCGCTGTACGCTTTGCCGATGACCATCAGCGCGTCGCCGTTGCGCACGGCGAAGGTGTAGTCGGAGAGCACGTGCGCGCGCTTGCCGTGGCCCCACTCGACGGCCACGACGACGCAGTCGAGCGTCGCCAGCTCGCGCTTGAGCTTGAGCCACGAGGTTCCGCGCCGGCCGGGGGTGTACGGCGCGTCTTCTCGCTTGAACACCAGCCCTTCGTTGCCGCGCGCCCGCGCCTGGGCGAAGTGCTCGTGCACGACCGCCGCGTCGGAGGACGTCAACGCGCCGGCCGGGGCGAGCGCCAACGCGTCGGGCGCGCCGTGAAGCAGCGTCTCGAGCCGCACCCGCCGCTCGGCCAGCGGCGACTCGAGCACGAAGTCGTCCGCGTGCGCGAGCAAGTCGAAGGCGACGAAGCGCACCGGCACCTCGCGCAGCAGCTCCGGCTCGACGGTCTTGCGCTGCAGGCGCGGCTGGAGGGCGCGGAACGGCAGCACGCGACCTTCGCGCACCGCGACCAGCTCGCCGTCGAGCACGCAGCGCTCGGGCAGCGCGCGCAGCGCCGCGACGACCTCGGGATAGGCGTCGGCGACGTCGTTGAGGGTGCGGGAGAAGAGGGAGACGCGTTCGGGCGTGACGTGCGCTTGCGCCCGCACGCCGTCGTACTTGTCCTCGACGCGCCAGCCCGCGCCGGCCAGCGCTTCGTAGGCGGAGCCGTACGCCAAAGGCGTCGCCAGCATGAACGCGACCGGCGTGTGGTACGCCAGCGTCACCTCTTCGAGCGCGTCGCCTTTGGCGGCCAGCGCGACGACGCCGACGTCGCCCGCCGCGCTGGCCGCACGCCGGACCTCGCGCGGATCGCGCGCGAACGCCAGCGCGATCGCGTCGAGGACGAGCCCTTCGCGCAGCCCGATGCGCAACTCGCCGGTGAGGATCTTCACCACGTACGTTGCTTCGAGCGGATCGGTGCAGGCGCCGAAGATGCGCTCGCACAGGATGCGCCGCCGCTTTTGCGCCTGCTTCCCGCGGGCGGCCGCGATCTCGTCGAGCAGCGCGCCCAGCCGGGCCGGCGTCAGCTCCTCGTCGCGAAAGAGGCCCAGGTCCACGGCCGGCTGCACGAACGGGCCCAGGGCGGCGCCGAGGTCGCCGCTGGCCCGGTAGGCGGCCGAGAGCGCGGCCGGATCGACGCCCCAGGTCGCGGTCGCCGCCTCGACGATGGTCGCGCCGCCGACGGCCAAGCTGCGCGCGTCGCGCTGCGGAAACGGGTTGCCGGTGAAGAAGCGCGCGGCCGGCGCGAGGTCGGCGTCGGCGAGCCCGCGCAGGTACTCGGCGACCAGCGCGATCTTCTCGAGCTTGCCCGCGGTCGCGGCGATGGCGGCGCAGGTGCGCGCGAACGCGATCACAGAGTGGGGCGAATGATCGACGGCAAGGTCTGGCTGACGTTCGCGCTCCTGGAGACGGCCCTCTGTCTCATTCCGGGGCCGGCCGTGCTGCTGACCGTCGGGACGGCGCTGCGACGCGGGGCGGCCGCGGCGCTCGCGGCCGCGCTCGGGATCGTCGCCGGCAACACGATCTACTTCGTCCTCTCGGCGCTGGGGCTGAGCGCGGTGCTGGCTTCGTCGGCGGCGCTGTTCGAGACGGTCAAGATCGCCGGCGCGCTCTACCTCGCCTATCTGGGCGTGCGCGCGCTGTCGACGCGCGTCGCCGACGCGCCGGCGGACGTGCCGAGCGCGGCCAGCGGGTTCGCCGGCGGCCTGGTGACGCAGCTGGCGAACCCCAAGGCGATCGTCTTCTTCGTGGCGCTCTTGCCGCAGTTCGTCGACGTGCATCGCGCGGCGGCGCCGCAGATCGCGCTGCTCGGGCTGACCTCGCAGACGATCGAGCTGGTCGTGCTCGCGCTCTACGCCGCGGCGGGCGGCGCGGCGCGCCGCGCGGTCGGCTCGCCGGCCCTGCTGACATGGACCGAACGCGCCGGCGGCGCCTTCCTGATCGCGGTCGCCGCGCGGCTCGTCGCCCAGCGGGCCTAATCGCGCGGCGGCCGCAACGTCGATGCGCCCAGCAGCTCGTCGACGCTCGGTGCGAAGCCGGGCAACGCGGCATGCTCGAGCCTCTCCGGGCCGCGCAACGTGCGCGCGCCCATGCCGTCGTGGACCGTCAGCGTGCGCGCGAACGGGTCGAGAATCGCGACCAGGCCGGCACCGGCGGCGAGGTAGACGCGCGTCTTCTCGGCCATCAGCCGGCGCCGGTTACCGGGCGAGAGGATCTCGAACGCCGCATCGGGCGCGATGGTCGGCTCTTCGGCCGCATCGTATGCGTCGGCGGCCAGACGGGCGAACGAGAGATACGCGACGTCGGGAACGAGCGGGCGCCGGGCCTCGCCGGGCGGCGCCAAGCGAAAGCGCCACTCGGGGCCGACGCGCCCGCGGCCGTCCGCCCAGGCGCTGAGCAGCGCGGTGAGCCGTCCCTGCAGCGCCGCGTGGGTATATTTCGGGCTCACCTTCTGCACGGCGCGGCCGCCGATCCACTCCAGGGCCGGCTTCCGCTCCGGTAAGACGATCTCGTCGAGCTCGGCGCGCATCTCACGCCACCCTATCACGCGATTCCGCTGGACGACAAGGTCGCCGACAGGGACGCGCGCGTTCGAGACGGTAGGCGGCGAGGTGATCACCGCGGTCGTCCTGATGAACGTCGAGCCGGGTCGCGTGCGCTCGCTCGCCGAGGAGCTGCTCGCGATCGACGGCGTGACCGAGTGCTACAGCGTCGCCGGTCCGTACGATCTGGTCGCGATCGTGCGCGTGCGCCAGCACGACGAGCTGAGCGATCTGGTCACCGAACGGATCGCCTCGCACGCCGGGATCACCGCGACCGAGACGCTGATCGCGTTCCGCGCCTTCGCCAAGCGCGACCTCGGCATGCTCTGGGACGTCGGCACCGAGTAGTGGCTTGCGCTGCGCGCAACCCGTCGCGTTCGGGCTTCGCCCGATCCGCCTATAAGAAATATGTTTAACGGCTTCGTCCTCGAGCGCGTCGACACGGGCGAGGCGCAGATTCGCGTGCGCCGCGGCGGCGCGGGGCCGCCGCTCTTGCTGCTGCACGGGCATCCGCAGACGCACGTGATGTGGCACCGCGTCGCGCCCGAGCTGGCGCGCGAGTTCACCGTCGTCGCGATGGACTTGCGCGGCTACGGCGAGAGCTCGAAGCCGCCGACGACCGACGACCACGAGCCGTACTCGAAACGCGCGATGGCGCGCGACGCCGTCGCCGTGATGCGCCACTACGGCTTCGAGCGCTTCGCGCTGGCCGGACACGACCGCGGCGGCCGCGTCGCCTACCGGCTCGCGCTCGATCATCCGCGGCGCGTGACGCGGCTGGCGGTGCTCGACATCCTGCCGACCTACGAGCACTTCGCGCGCGCCGACATGGATTTCGGCCTGGGCTACTGGCACTGGTTCTTCCTGGCGCAGCCGGCGCCGTTTCCCGAGAACGTGATCGGCGCCGATCCCGATCGGTTCTTCTTGGGCCGGCCCAATCGCCCGAACGTGTTCGCGGACGAGGCGCTCGCGGATTACCTGCGCTGCTACCGCAACCCCGCGACGATCCACGCCGCGTGCGAGGACTATCGCGCGGCCGCCACCTACGACTACGCGATCGACGCGGGCGACAAGAGCGCCGGCCGGCGCATCGCGGCTCCGCTGTTGGCGCTGTGGGCCGCGCGTGGGCAAGTCGGCGCGTGGTACGACGTCCTGACCGTGTGGCGCGAGTGGGCGGACGACGTGCGCGGCGGTCCGATCGACGCCGGGCACTTCATGGCCGAGGAGGCGCCGGAGTCGACGCTGGCCGCGTTGCGCGACTTCTTCGCGGTGTGAGCGGCGGCGGCTGCGGTCGGGCAGGGTGGCCGCGCGGCCGGGCGCAAGAAAGCGCCACCCCCACCGCCCACGTTCATTGGAGGCTGCGAATGCGCATCCTGATCGCCCCCGTGCTCGTGCTGGCCCTGGCGGGGCCGGCGTTCGCCTCACCGACCGACGACGTCCGCGTCGCCCTCATGAAACTCTCGCAGGCGACCTCGTATCACATGGACATCAGCGCCGGGGGCAAGACGATGCAAGTCGACATCGTGCAGCCCGGCAAGATGCACATAACGATGGGCCCGACGCAGATGATCCGCGTCGGCGACGCGACGTGGGTGTTCGTCAACGGACACTGGATGACGATTCCGGCGATGGCGGCCGGGCGCGCGGGCGACGCGTTCGCCGCGGCCGGTGCGCCGCAGCAGCTCACCGCGCACGCGACGCGGATCGAAGTGACGGACCTGGGAATGAAGACGGTGGACGGCGAGACCCTCCACGCGTACGGCGTCACGGATCCCGATCAGCCGCAGCACCCCTCGACCGTCTACGTCGGCGGTGACGGGCTGGTCCACCGGATGGAATCGGTCGACGCGTCGGGCCGCACGGACGCCATCAAGTTCTCCGGCTTCAACTCGCGCATCACGATCGATCCGCCGGCCTCATAGCGGCCGACGCGCACCCTTTCGCCGCGCACGCGGGTTGTGCGCGGCGTGCGCGTCTACGACAACATCGCCGACACCTTCGGCAACACGCCGCTCGTCCGCATCCCGCGACTGAACGCCGGACTCGGCGCCGAGGTGCTGGTCAAGCTTGAGTCGTTCAATCCCGCCGGCTCGGTCAAGGACCGCATCGGCGTCGCGATGATCGAAGCGGCCGAACGCGAGGGCAAGCTGCGACCGGGCGTGATCATCGTCGAGCCCACCAGCGGCAACACGGGGATCGCGCTGGCGTTCGTCGCGGCGGCCAAAGGGTACGGCTGCATCCTCACCATGCCGGAGACGATGACGATCGAGCGCCGCAATCTGCTCAAAGCGTACGGCGCGCAGCTGGTGCTCACGCCGGGCACCGACGGCATGCGCGGCGCGATCGCCAAAGCGAACGAGATCGTCGCCTCCGATCCGGGCAAGTACTTCATGCCCGGCCAGTTCGACAACCCGGCGAATCCGGAGATCCACTATCGGACGACCGGCGAGGAGATCTGGCGCGACACCGACGGCCGCGTCGACGTGCTGGTCGCGGGCGTCGGCACCGGCGGCACGATCACCGGCGCCGGCCATCTGCTCAAAGAGCGCAAGCCGTCCGTCATCTGCGTGACGGTCGAGCCCGACACATCGTGCGTGCTCTCCGGCGGCGCGCCCGGACCGCACAAGCTGCAAGGCTTCGCGCCGGGCTTCGCGCCCGCGATCCTCGACACGCACGTCTACTCCGAAGTGATCCAGGTCTCGTACGATCAGTCGGTCGCGGTCGCGCGGCGGCTGGCACGCGAAGAGGGCATCCTGGTCGGCATCTCGTCGGGCGCGAACGTGTTCGCCGCGCTGCAATTGGCGGCGCGTCCGGAGTACGCCGGCAAGTTGATCGTCACCATCGGGTGCGATACCGGCGAGCGCTACCTCTCGAATCCGCTGTTTGCCGATCAGGACGCCAACGTCTACGAGCCCGCGTTCGTCTGAACGATGTGCGCACGGTTGGGAGCGCTCTCTCCAATTCCTCATCGTCCTCCAAAGCCGGTGTAAACCGGCGCCGGTACCCTGGGGACGAGCCCTTCGTTTGAGGGGCGTTCGAGGACAAGCATTCATGTTCGATATCAGCAAGATTGCCCGGGCTCTCGCCGTCTCGGCGGCGTTGACCGGGCTGATCGTTCCGGCGGTGGCGTCGGCCCAGGACGTGCCGTCCTACGCCGTGGACCAAGCGCCCGTCGACCAGGATCAGACCGTGAGCGGAACCATCGCCTCGGTCGACGGTCCCTTCGACATCCAAGTCGCCGATAGCAACGGCTACGACGACGACGTCCAGCTGCACCAAGGCACCATCATCAATCCGACCGGGCTGACGCTCGAGCCGGGAATGCAGGTTTCGATCCAGGGCTTCGCCGACGGCGACGTCTTCCAAGCCAACGAGATCGATACCGACGCGCAGGACGCGTACGACGGCGTGTTGCCGACGCCGGTCTACTACGGACCGGGCTACTGGTACCCCGGCTTCGCCTACGGCTACGGCCCCTCGTTCAGCCTGGCGTTCGTGTTCGGCAGCGGCTGGGTCCACCGCCCGTTCTACCACGTGAGCGCGTGGAACGGTCAGGCCTGGGATGCGCACGCGTGGTCGGGCCACCCCTGGCCGGCACGCTACGCGGGACGTCCGATGGGCGGCTTCAACCGCACGGCGGCGGGCTTCAACCGCCCGCAGGCGTTCAACCGCTACGGCGGGTTCGCGGGCAACACGTATCGCGGTGAGACGCGTGCGGTGACGTCGGGCAGCTACGGCTACCGCGGCGAGACCGGCGCCTATCGCGCCCAGACCACCAACGCGTATCGTGGTTACCAGAGCGGCGGCTTTCAGGCGCAGCGCGGCTACCAGGCTCCGGCGCGCAGCTACTCGGCCGCCGACCGCAGCTTCGGCGGCTACCAAGGCGCGCGCAGCTACTCGGCGCCTGCCCGCAGCTACTCCGCTCCGGCGCGCAGCTACTCGGCGTCCGCTCGCAGCTACTCGGCTCCGGCCCGCAGCTACGGCGGCGGCGGTCGCAGCTACGGCGGCGGCGCGGCCCGCGGCGGCAGTGGCGGCGGCGACCGGCACCACTAGCGCGCCGTTTGGCCATTGTGCGGAGTGCCCGGTTCGGGGAAGATACGGACATGGGCACTCCGGACGATCGCCACTTCGAGGCCGTGCTCTGCGCGGAGTGCGGCCGCTCGGTCGACGTGACCGAGACCATGCCCGCGCTGGTCGGCGGCGGTAGGCGCTGTATCGACCACGACGCCTGCGACGAGCGCAAAGAAGCGCGCTCGTCGTTCAGCCCAGCAGCGGTCTAGGCGTCCGGAAGAGGGACGGGGCGACGGTCAGCCGTACGCCGCGTCCCCGTCATGTTCTGGGAGTTGGCCGGGGTACCGGCCGTCGCGGTGCGCCGCGGGACGCGGGTCGAGTCGCTGCACGCGGTCGCGGCCTGCGTCTGCGACGAGGACGGCGAGGTCGTCCTCAAGCTCGGCACGATCGAGACGCCGGTGTTCCTGCGCTCGTCGGCCAAGCCGTTCATCGCCGCGGCGGCCGTCCGCGCCGGCGTCCTCGAACGATTCGGTTTCGGTCAGCGCGAGCTGGCCGTCATGTGCGCCTCGCACAGCGGCGAACCGGGCCATGTCGACGTCGTCGCCGCGATGCTGGCGCGCATCGGCGCGAGCGTCGACGATCTGCGCTGCGGCGCGCATCCGCCCTCGTACGAGCCGGCGGCCGCCGCGCTCGCCGCGCGCGGCGAGTCGCCGACGCAGCTGCACAACAACTGCAGCGGAAAGCACGCCGGGATCCTCGCGCTGGCGCGCGTGCTCGGGGCGCCGCTCGAGGGCTATCTCGAACCCGAGCACCCGGCGCAGCGCGCGATCATCGCTCTGTGCGAACGGGTCAGCGACGACGTCTTCACCGGTGACAAGCTCGCCGTCGACGGCTGCGGGATTCCGGTCTACGCGACCACCTTGCACCGGGCCGCGCGCTCGTTCGCCCGGATGGCCACGCTGCGCGGGCTGGCCGACGAAGACGCGGTCGCGCTCGCGCAGGTGACGGCGGCGATGACCGCCGAGCCGTGGTACGTCGCCGGCACCGGGCGCTTCGACACCGACCTGATGGTCGCGACCGGCGGCCGCATCGCCGCCAAGTCCGGCGCCGAGGCCGTGCACTGCGACGCGTTGCTCGACGCGGGGCTCGGCCTCGCGCTCAAGGTGATCGACGGCGGCCGACGCGCCGCCGCACCGGCGACGCTGGCCGTGCTCGACGCGGTGCGCGTGCTCGACCCCGCGGCGCGCGCCGCGCTGGCCTCCCACGCCCGGCTGGCGGTGAAAAACGTCGCCGGGCGGGTCGTCGGCGAGGTCGCCGCGCTCGACGGCTGGCTGCCTGAAGAAATTAATCTTCACTGAGCTGCCGACGGCAACCCTGCGCATCACAGTTTAGTCCCAGCTTCCGTGGTCGATTTCTTCCTCAGGCGCCCGATCTTCGCGGCCGTCTGTTCGCTCGTTATCCTCCTGCTGGGCGTGGTGGCGCTGCCGATCTTGCCGATCGCGCAGTACCCCAACATCGCGCCCCCCGTGGTGACGGTCACGTCGGTCTACACCGGGGCCAGCGCCGAGGCGGTCGAGGCGTCGGTGACGACGCCGCTCGAGCAGGCCATCAACACCGTTCAGGGGCTCAAGTACATCCAGTCCCAGTCGGGCAGCGACGGGACCTCGACCATCACCTGCACCTTCAACCTCGACCGGAACCTCGATCAGGCCGCCAACGACGTCCAGAACGCCGTCAACCTGGCTCAGGGCGACCTGCCGACCGAGGTCAAGCAGATCGGCGTCACCGTCTCCAAGAACTCGGGGACGTTCGTGATGGCGCTGGGCGTCACGTCCGACGACCCGCGCTGGGACCCGATCTACATGACCAACTACCTGGAGACGAACGTCACCAACGATCTCCAGCGTATCCCCGGCGTCTCCAACGTGCTGGTCTTCGGCGAGCGCAAGTACGCGATGCGCTTGTGGATCGACCCCAAGCGCCTGGCCGACAACGGGCTGGCGGCATCGGACGTCGTCAACGCGCTGACGGCGCAGAACGTGCAGGTCGCGGCCGGCTCGATCGGCGCGCCCCCGACCAACGGCAATCAGCCCTACGAGTACGGCGTGCGCGCCACCGGCCGCCTGCGCGACACGACGCAGTTCGCCAACATCATCATCCGGCCCAACCCCGACGGCGGCTTCGTACGCGTGCGCGACGTCGGCCGGGTCACGCTGGGCGCGGCGGACTACAGCGGCTCGCTGTGGTTCAACGGCAAGCCCGGCGTGGGTCTGGGGATCGAGCAGCTGCAGAGCGGCAACGCGCTCCAGGTCTCGCAGCAGATCCGTGCCACGCTGGATCGGATGCAGTCGAAGTTCCCGGTCGGGATGCACTACGCGATCGCGTTCGACTCGGCCGACTTCGTGCGCGAGTCGATCCGCGAGGTCACCTTCACCTTGGCGCTGGCGATCCTGCTGGTCGTGTTCGTCATCTTCCTGTTCTTGCAGGACTGGCGCACGACGCTGATCCCGGCGATCACCATCCCGGTCTCGCTGATCGGGACGTTCTTCCTCATGCAGCTGCTGGGCTTCTCGATCAACACGCTCACGCTGTTCGGGATGACGCTGGCGACCGGATTGGTCGTCGACGACGCGATCGTCGTCATCGAGAACGTCGCGCGCTTCATCCAGGAGAAGGGGATGTCGCCGCTCGAGGGCGCGCGCGAAGCGATGCGCGAGATCACCGGCGCCGTCGTCGCCTCGTCGCTCTCGCTGCTGGCGGTGTTCGTTCCGGTCGCATTCTTCCCGGGCACGACCGGCTTGCTCTACAAACAGTTCGCGCTGACCATCGTCTGCTCGATCTCGATCTCGCTGTTCAACGCCCTGACGCTCACGCCGGTCCTCTCCTCGTTGCTGCTCCGCAAGCGCACCCAGGAGCGCGGCATCTTCCGGCCGATCAACCGCGCGATCAGCGGCACGCGCGCCGCCTACCACGGCGCGCTGCCGGGGATCATGCGCTGGCGCGGGCTAGTGATGATCCTGTTCGCGGTGGCGCTGGCGGTGACGGGCTGGTGGTACACGACGATGCCCACCGGCTTCATTCCCAACGAAGACCAAGGCTTCATGATCGTCATGGCGCAGACGCCGGAAGGCTCGAGCCTCGACCAAACGCACGTCGTGCAGCGCGAGATCGAGGCGATCTTCCGCCGGCAGCCCGAGATCCAGAACGTCTTCGACGCGGGCGGCTTCGGCTTCACCGGCAACGGCTCGAACTACGCCACGATGTTCATCGGCCTCAAGCCGTGGGCCCAGCGGCGCGGTGCGGCGCACGAGCTCGACAAGGTCATCAACCGGGTCAACGCCGCGCTGTTCATGCTGCCCGACGCGCGCCAGTCGGCGTTCGCCTTCGACCCGCCATCGATCCCCGGCCTGGGTTTCCAGGGCGGCTTCAACTTCGAGCTCGAGGACCGGGCGGGGAACGGCATCCCGGCGCTGCAGCAGGCCGCCGGGCAGATCATCGGGCAAACGTATGCTCCCGGCAGCGCGGTCTCCAACGCCTACACGACGTTCCGCTCCGACAAGCCGACGGTGCTGGTCGACGTGAACCGCGACAAGGCGCTCAGCCTGGGCGTCGACCTGACGCAGATCTTCGGCTCGATGCAGGTCTACCTCGGCTCGGTGTACGTCAACGACTTCGACATGAACGGGCGCACGTATCGCGTCTACGTCGAAGCCGACGCGCCGTACCGGTCGCGGCTGAGCGATCTGGACACGATCTACGTCCATAGCGACAACCCGGTCGTGGTCAACGGCGTCTCGCAGACGGCGCCCGCGATCCCGCTCTCGGGCCTGGTGACGCTCAAGCAGGTCAAGGACCCGCACACGATCAGCCACTTCAACCTCTACCGCTCGATCGAGATCGACGGCGGTACGCCGCCCGGCTTCGGCAGCGGTCAGACGATCGCGCAGATGGACAAGCTGGCGAACGCGCTGCCGCCGGGCTTCGGCTACGAGTGGAGCGGGATCTCGCGCGAGGAGATCGAGGGTGGTTCGCAGGCGCTGCTGATCTTCGCGCTGGGCATCGTGTTCGTGTTCCTCGTCCTCTCGGCGCAGTACGAGTCGTTCTTGGACCCGCTGATCATCCTGTTCGCGGTGCCCTTGGCGCTGCTCGGTGCGTTGACCGGGCTCAAGCTGTTCGGCATCACCTCCGACGTGTTCGCGCAGGTCGGGTACGTGATGCTGATCGGACTGGCGGCCAAGAACGCGATCCTGATCGTCGAGTTCGCCAACCAGTTGCGCGAACAGGGCCTGGACGCGCGCAGCGCCGTCATCCGCGCCGCCGAGACGCGGTTTCGGCCGATCGTGATGACCTCGATCGCGTTCATCCTCGGCGTGACGCCGCTGGTGTTCGCCAGCGGTGCCGGCGCCAACGCGCGCCATTCGCTGGGCACGGTCGTGTTCTTCGGGATGATCGTCTCGACGGTGCTCAACTTGTTCGTCACGCCGGTGCTCTACGTGCTGATCGCCTGGATCGAGGATCGCTTCGGGATCGGGCACGGCCGCCACACGCCGCCGGACGGCGGCGACGAGGTCGCCGGAGCCCCGCAGCAACACCCGGCGACGATCTAGCCGCACACCCTACCGGCGGGAACTCCCTGCCCGGTAGGGTTTTCCCCCATGGTCGCGAGCGCGCGCCGTCTTTACGCTGGGCCGGACCCGGCTCCGCAAAGGCAGGCTCGAAGGTGCTCACGCAAACGCCCCTCATCTCCGCGCGCGCCGCACGAACGGTGGCGCTGCTCCTCGCCGCGGTCGTCGCCGGCTGCGGCACGACGACCTCGCCGCAGGCGACACCGGCCGGTGCACCGACGGCGACGCCGATGCCTACCGGTGCGCCGACCGCGCCGCCGTTGCCCGCGCAGAGCGCGTTCAGCGCCACCAGCGCGGTCGCGCTGCCGGCGGACGGCGGTTCCGTCGCGTTGCCCTCGGCCGGCGGCTACGGCGGCACGCTCGCGCTTCCCACGCCGTCCTCGGCGCCGGCGAACGCGACGTTGGCCGAGACGATCGCGAGCGGCGCGAGTGCGCCCGCCGCCGGCGTGCCGGCGCTGAGCATCGCTCGCGCAGCGGCGGCCGCACGCCGGACGCAGGCGTCCACGCCGATCTCGGTGCTGCTGTACGTTGAGCTGGCGTTTTCGGCCAGCGTGACGCTGCCGGACGCGCCCGGCTTCGCGTTCTCGGTGCCGTCCGGCTTGCCGAGCGCGAACTATTATCTCGCGCTGTACGATCCGACGCGGCCGAGTCTCGGCTGGCAGCTCGGCTTCGAAGGCCCGGCGGCGCTCGGTACCAACGCCTTCACCTTCGCGCCGCCCGCGAGCGCGTCGCCGTTCAGCTTCGCCGCGAACGTGCCCGAGTATTTCGCCGTCTACGCGGTGAGCCCGGCGCTGGCGGCGCCCACGCCGGCGCCGTCGATCGCGCCGGTTCCGGCCGCGACGCCGGCGCCGTTCACCGTCGCGCCGGCGTCGGTCGCGCTGTTGGCGGCCGGACAAACGGCGAGCGCGACGATCGGCGACCCGACCGGCTATGCCGGCGCGTACGCCGTCACCTCGTCGAACCCGGCGGTCGCCACCGCGTCGATCAGCGGTACGACGATCACCGTCACGGCGGTCGCGGCCGGTACGGCCACGATCGGCGTCGCCGATGCGCAAGCGCGCACGGCGAGCATCGCCGTCGGCGTCACCACCACCACGCTGCCGGTCCAATAGCGGCGCGAACGCGAGCTTGGAGGAAATCGTGCGACACCACTCCGTCATCGGACTCCTGCTGATCGCCGGCGCCGCCACCATCGTCGGATGCGGCGGCGGCACCAGCCAACCCGCCGTGCCGCGCACCGTGACGCCGGGCGGCGGCAGCGCCGCGCCGGCCACGCTGGCCAAGGCGACGTTCACGCTGACGCTGCCCGCCGCGAGCGGGACCGCGGCGAAGACGCGAACGCCGAAGTACATCTCGCCCAACGCGCAGTCGATCGGGATCGCGATCGCGACCGGCAGCGGGACGGCGACGCCGACGCTCGCCAACCTCACGCCGAGCTCCCCGAACTGCACGACGCCGGCCGGCGGGAGCCTGACGTGCGCGATCGTCGTCGCGGCACCACTGGGCGGCGACACCTTCGTGGTCACGCTGTACGCCGGGCCCAACGGCTCGGGCAGCGTGCTCTCGACGGCGTCGATCGCCGGAACGGTCAGCAACAACGCCGCCAACACGATCCCGATCACGCTCGACGGCGTCGTCGCCGCGATCGCGGTCAGCGTCACCAACGGCAACGACCTCGTCCCCGGCGGCTACCCGACCGCGTTGCCGGTCGTCGTGACGGCGCAGGACGCCAGCGGCGCGACGATCGTCGGCCCGGCCGCGTACGCCAACCCGATCACGCTCAGCAACGCCGACACCTCGGGCGTGACCGCCCTCTCGACGACCAGCGTCACCTCGCCGCAGACGACCGTGACGCTGACGTACGCGCCGACCGACGCCAACGGCGGCGTGTTGAACGTCGCCGGCCTGCCGGTCGGCGCGACGCAGATCGGGGCCGGCGCCACCGGCGTTTCGACCGCGGCCGTGACGCCGGGCACGTTCCAGTACGTCGCCGACCGCTTCTGGGGCTTTGGGCACACGCGCACGCTCAGCGGCGCCGGAACGGTGGTGACGACCAGCTACACCGCTGCGGGCAGCCCGATGCCCAGCCCGTCGACGTGGGCCTACAGCATGACCGACGAGGCGACCGTCCACGCGAGCGCGAGCTTCGACGGCGTGAGCACCATCGACACCAACCACGTCGTCAGCTACACGCAGACCGCGCCCACGGCCCTGGCCAGCCCCGAGGTGTACACCTACGACGACTACCGCGCCTACACGCTCGATGCGACCGGCTCGACGCTGTATCGCTACGGCGAAGCCGTCGTCGACGCGAACCCGTGGGGCTTTGCCTCGCCGCCGACCGGCGATCTGGCCGGCACGACGACCTTACTGTACACGTATCCCAACCCCGGCGCGTGGATCGACGACGTGCTGCCGCACGCGACGCGGAGCTGGTCGAACACCGGCAACCCGCTGACGGAGGCGTACAGCGGCGCGGAGACCGCGACGTTCGCGTACCACGCGGACGGCTCGGCGTCGTTCGTCGAGACGGCGCCCGGGACGATCGCGCTGAATCAAACCGCGGCCGGCGCGGCCACCAACGTCGACGGGAACGTGACGACGACCATCGGCCTGCCGATCCCCGCGCCCAGCGGATCGGGCGACGTCATTCCGGTCGTCCAGCAGACCACCGCGCCTACACCGGGGCCGACGAGCTCCTCGGACGCGGCCGACTGGTACCCCGGCGGCGGCGCGCCGGTGCAACCGCTGTTCGCGTGGAACGACACCGAAAGCTGGGTGGCGATTCCCCCGGCGTGCAACGTCCCCTCGACCGTCGCGACGCAAGCTTGGGCCATCGCCTACGACGAGACGCAGGTGCGCCCGATGAACTTCGAGCTGCGCACGCGCACGCAGACCGATTACTTCGTGCCGGCCGGCGTCGGTTGGGTCTGCTCGACCTATACCGAAACCGACAACGACTACCGCTTCAAGACCGGGATCATCTCCAGCTCGACGACGATCGCCTGGACCTACGGCGTCACGAGCACGACCGACCTCGGCCTGAAACGCCGCGCGGCGGCTCGGCCATAGGCCGAACGCGAAGGCTTCGGCGAAGCCGAAGCCACTAGACGGCGCGGAGCTGTTCGGGGCGCACGCCGGGGGCGGCGTGCGCCGTCGGCGCGTAGGCCTCGATCGCGTACTCGGCCAGCATGCGCTGGGCGTTGAAGTGCGAGCCGTTGAGCACGATCGTGCTGCGCATGACGGCCAGGTAGTCGGCTCGGCGGTGCGCGTAGAGGGGCAGGATCTGCTGCTCGAGGCGCTTGTAGAGCTGGTCGAGCGCGCGCAGGTCGTCGTCGCCCGTCGCGGCGTCGATCGTCCAGCCGGTGACGCCGTCGACCGCACCTTCGATCCACCAGCCGTCGGCGACGCTCAGGCTCGGCACGCCGTTGAGCGCGGCCTTCATCCCGCTCGTCCCCGACGCTTCGAGCGGCGGGCGCGGCGTGTTGAGCCACAGATCGACGCCGGAGGTGAGCGCCGCGCCCCACGTCATGTCGTAGCCTTCGACGAAGACGACGTCGAGCAGGCCGTCGGAGGCCTTGGCCGCGGCGACGATGCGCGCGATCTGGTTCTTGCCTTCCTCGTCGTTGGGGTGCGCCTTGCCCGCGAACACCAGCTGCAGGCCGCCGAAGCGCTGCGCCAACGCGTACAAGCGCGTGTGATCGCGCAGGATCAGGTCGTTGCGCTTGTAGCCGGTCGAGCGGCGCGCGCAGCCGATGGTGAACTTGCCCGAGTCGAGCTGCTTGTTCTCGGCCAACGCGATCGCGACGATCAGCTCGTGCTTGGCGGTCAGGTGCGCCGCGGCGATCTCGTCGAGCGGAATGCCCGCGGCCTGGCGCAGGGCGAAGTTGTCGCGCCGCCAGCCCGCGACGCGCCGGTCGAACAGGTCGGCGAAGGCCGCGTTGGTCCAGGTCCCGGCGTGCACGCCGTTGGTGATCGCCTCGATGCGAAAGCCGGGGAACATCGCGCGCGCGACCTCGCCGTGCCGCATCGCGACCGCGTTCGCGAAGCGCGCCCCGCGCAGCGCCAGGAAGGTCATGTTCAGCAGGTCGTCGCGCACGAGGTCGGCCGCGCGCAGGAGCGCGACCCGTTCGCCGCCGAGCACCTCAGCCGCCAGATCGAGCCCGAAGCGGTCGTGCCCGGCCGCGACCGGCGTGTGGGTGGTGAAGACGCAGTGCTCGCGCACGCGCGCCAGCTGATCCTCGGGGTTCGCGTCGCCCGCGGTGCCGCGCAGCTTTTCGAGCAGCGCGAGCACGAGCAGCGCCGCGTGCCCCTCGTTCATGTGGTAGGTCGTCACGCGCGTCTCGCCGAGCGCGTTGAGCATCGCGACGGTGCCCATGCCCAGCAGCGTCTCTTGCTCGAGCCGATAGCGCGCGTCGCCGCCGTACAGCCGTTGGGTGAGCGCGCGTGCCGCTTCGTCGTTCTCGGGGCGATCGGTGTCGAGGAAGTAGACGGGGACGCGGTGGCCGTCGACGCCGACGACGTCGTAACGCCAGACGCCGACGACGACCGGACGCCCGCAGATCGTCAGCGTGATCGTCGTCGAGAGATGCTCGAGCGCGTCCTCGGGGTTCCAGCGCTGCGGGCTCTCGTGCTGACGGCCGCGCTCGTCGAGCCGCTGCTGGAAGTACCCCTCGCGGTAGAGCAGCGTGACGCCCGCCATCGGGTAGCCCGCGTCGGCCGCGGCGCGGATGACGTCGCCGGCCAGCACGCCCAGGCCGCCGCTGTACGTGGCGACGTCGGCCGCAACGGCAATCTCCATCGACACATAAGCGACGATCGCGTCTCTCATCACCTTACTCTATCGGTAGCGTCGGGCGGTCGGCACACGCCGTGAGGCCCGTGCTTGAGCCACCCAATCGGCCGTGGAGAGCAAACGTCCCTCCTTGCGCACCACGCGCAGCCGCCCGCGCTGCGCGGCTTTGTAGGTAGCCTGCAGCTCCTCGGGCGCGACCAGCTCGGCCAGCGGCGCCAGTCCGGCCGGCGCCTCGATCGCATCGCGCATCCGCTCGAGTCCGCCGATGACCGAGCGCGCGACGATCCGGGCCAGCGGGGTCGCATCGCCGCCTAGCGCCTCGTGGACGGCGGCGCGGTAGCCGCGCCGGGCGCGCGCGTCCAGGACCAGCGGCGGCAGCCGGCGCCGCGCCAGCAGCACGTTCGCGACCAGCCGGGCGACGCGGCCGTTGCCGGTCGCGAACGGCTGCAAGCGGACCAAGCGAGCAAGCGCACGGGCGACCGCCAGCGGCGCCGGGGCGTCGGCGTCGAGGGCGAGCCGCCCGACGTAGGTCTCGGTCTCGAAGGTCACCAGCCAGTGCGGCGGCGGGACGGTGCCGTCGGGCAACGGCGGGACGGTCCGCGTCCGCCAGACGCCCGGGTCTTCGGCCAGCCCGCGGGTGGCCAGGCGATGGAGGGTACGCAGGTCCTCGGTCGTGATCGGGGCCAACCGGGCGGCGCGGCGGACGGCCCAGGCGGCGGCCTCGGCGTAGCCGCGGACGGTGAGGTAGGCCTCGAGCGGGTGCCCGCCCAGCGCCCGGCCGCGGTCGAGCAGCACGCGCACCTCCGTCTGGTCGAGCCGGGCACCGGCCAACCGGGCGGAGCCGACGAGCTCCTCCAGGCGCAGCGCGGCGTAGACGTCGCGCAACGCGGCCGCGGGTGGCGCGGCCCGCACCAGTGCCGCGAGCATGTCGATGCGGGAAGTCAGCTGTCCAACGCTTTCCATTTACGGGTTGGTGGACATTCGCGGGACGGAGTGCCGATGCCGCTCGGCCGAAACTGCCCGTATGGCGGATTACCTGGCGGCGCTGCGGGACCGCGTCCTGCTCATCGACGGAGCGATGGGGACGCAATTGATGGCGCGCCAGCTCAGCGACGCGGACTTCGGGGGAGCCCAGTACCACGGCTGCAACGAGGCGCTGGTCCTGACCCGGCCCGACGTGATCGAGCAGATCCACGCGGACTACCTGGCGGCCGGAGCCGACGTGCTGGAGACGGACTCGTTCACCGCCTCGCGGCTCAAGCTCGACGAGTACGGCCTGGGAGCGAAGACCTGGGAGGTCAACGTCGCCGCCGCGCAGATCGCGCGCCGCGCCGCCGACCGCTTCGCGACCGCGCACTGGCCGCGCTTCGTGGCCGGTTCGCTCGGGCCGACCGGGATGCTCATCTCCTCGTCCGACCCCGCGCTCTCGAAGATCACCTTCGACCAGCTGGCGGAACTGTACGAGGAGCAGGCCGACGCGCTGATCGCCGGCGGCGTCGACCTACTGCTGCTCGAGACGAGCCAAGATCTGCTGGAGATGAAGGCCGCGATCGCCGGGATCACGCGTGCGTTCGCGCGCGGCGTGCGCCGCGTCCCGATCCAGGCCCAGGCGACGCTCGACGTCACCGGCCGCATGCTGCTGGGCACCGACATTCGCGCGGTCTGCGCGACGCTCGACGCGCTGCCGATCGACGTCATCGGTCTCAACTGTTCGACCGGACCGGCGCACATGCGCGATCCGATCCGCTATCTCGTCGAGAACTCCCGCTGCTTCGTCGCCGTCGTGCCGAACGCCGGACTGCCGCGCATGGGTCCGAAGGGCGAGACGATCTACCCCGAGACGCCGCAGGAGATGGGGCGCGAGCTCCTCGCGTTCGTGCGCGAGCTCGGCGTCAACGCGATCGGCGGCTGCTGCGGGACGACGCCGGCGCACATCGCCGTGTTCCGCGCCGGACTCGACGCGCTCGCTGCCGAGGGCTACGTGCCGCACCAGCCGGAACCCAAGCCGCTACAGCTCGCCGCGTCGGCGATGACGGCCGTCGCGCTGCAGCAAGAAGGCACGGTGCTGCTGATCGGCGAGCGCGTCAACTCGCAGGGCTCGCGCAAGATCAAGCGGCTGTTGCTCGCCGACGATTACGACGAGATCACGCTGGTCGCGCGCGAGCAGGTCGAGGGCGGCGCACACTTGCTCGACATCTGTACCGCGCTGACCGAGCGCACCGACGAGGACGTCCAGATGGCGACCATCGTGAAGCGCTTGGCGCAGTCGGTCGAGGCGCCGCTCGTCATCGACTCGACCGAGCCCAAGGTGCTCGAGGCGGCGCTGAAGATCTACGCCGGCCGTCCCGTCGTCAACTCGGTCCACCTCGAGAACGGCCGCACGAAGATCGACGGCGTGCTGCCGCTGGTCGTCGAAGCCGGCGCGGCGGTCGTCGCGCTGACGATCGACGAGAACGGGATGGCGAAGACCGCCGCCCGCAAGCTCGAGGTCGCGCAGCGCATCCACGACATCGTCGTCGGCGAGTACGGCGTTCCGGCCGGCGCGCTGATCTTCGACGATCTGACGTTCACGCTCGCGACCGGCGACGCCGAATACATCGACTCGGCGGTCGAGACGATCGAAGGGATCCGCGCGATCAAAGCCGCGCTGCCCGGCGTGCTGACGTCACTGGGCGTCTCGAACGTCAGCTTCGGGCTCAAACCGGTTGCGCGCCACGCGCTCAACTCGGTCTTCCTGCACCACTGCGTCCAGGCCGGGCTCGACATGGCGATCGTCAATCCGAAGGACGTCACGCCGTACGCCGAGCTCGACGCTACCGAGCGCGCGCTGTGCGACGACCTGGTCTTCAACCGGCGGCCCGACGCGCTGCAGCGCGTCATCGAGCACTTCGAGGCGAAGACCGTCGACCGCGACGGCGCGGCGCCGGCCGACGAGGATCTCGACGCGCCGGTCGAGGTGCGCATTCATCAAGCGATCCTGCGCCGGCGCAAGGACGGGATCGAGGCCAAGATCGACGAGGCGCTGCAGCAG